>JAKLDX010000076.1 GCA_022703295.1 Candidatus Omnitrophota bacterium | reverse complement strand
TGGTATCCTCAACTTTTTTGCGTGTCTGGTCAATGGAGCGCGTTACCATGCCTATACATTCATCGCTCCACTTACCTTTAGAAGACGCATTCTTAAGCCATGCGGCATCCTTACTGCCGTCGAATTCCGGATAAATTACCGGAGCCATCAAAATAACGCCTTTTATCAAACTTTTCCCGGAAGATATCTCCAGCGCCTGCGTGGCTGCACGGTCATGCGCTATGATATATATGTTCTGGCTATCAACTTCTTTTTGTGCGGCAAGGTAATCAAGGGCCCGTTGTATATCTTCCAGCGATTGCGCTGCGCTTGTAGCGGTATTACTACCGCCGCTTTTTCCTGCTCCGCGCTTATCGAATCGGAGCACGCAAAATCCGTTCTTAGAAAGAGAGTCTGTCAGAGAGCTGAAAAGACCGTAATAATTCATGTCCTGAGGCTCGATGCCTCCTATCAGCAGGGCTGCAGGGTGGATGCCTTCCGAATTCGGAACGCTCAATATGCCGGCCAGCTTTATATCTTTGCTTTCAAAAATGACCGGGCGGGATTTGTACTCGCTGCTGTTAAACGAATAATCATTTGCTTCAATAGTTTTAGGAAAGAAGCTTCTCGTTATCTTTAACCCGATCTTAGGCACTTCTATTTTAAGAAGGCTTCTGTCATATTTGGCGACCCAGATACTTCCTTGCGGATAGTTTCGTATCTTCAGTATCAGGTTCTCCGCTTTTATTTTGCGCCTGTCAATTTTCAAATACTCGTCTTTTATCGAGGTAAGGGTGACGAACCGCTTGATCGGGGGCATGTTTATGGAAAAGAATGTCAGCGAGTAGAAGCCCTGGGATCTGCCTTTTTCGAAATTATAATTCTCGAGTATCGGCATGAATGTCATCGGGGAATCCTCATTGAAGATAAATGTGGGCTGCTTTATCGGAATATTTTCCAGGTATAAGAATTTGGAATCAAAAGTGGAGACAAAAGACGCTTTGTCCTTATCATTTTCCAGATATGTGTATTCTGCCATACCGTTACCATATCGTTCACTGGAGTATTCATCGATGTTATATTTTTTATCCAGGTAAAGCTGTGTCTTGACTTCGGTGTTGGCGGGAGAGAACGGGATTTTAGTGTTTGAGCGGTATATCATCTTATCTTCTGTGTCGAATCTGTCGATCTTGATGGTTCCTATGTCATGGCCCTCGAGATTGATGGTGTAATAATAAGTTTTATGGCCGGTCCTGTCTATATAGATGAAAGACCCTATGAATAACAGGATGCTTACCAGAAAGAATAGTATTACAGATATGTATATATTTCTCATTTTATTACTCGCGAAAAGAAACGGAGATTACCTCGTAATCGATTCTGCCGAACCTTTTATTGGCGCCTTGTGAAAATACCGCCCCATTCCTCAGTTCCGAGACTATCTCTTCCGGGCAGGACGTCAGTATCTTCTTGAACGGCAGTTCGCCGTATGCCTTAAGGACGGTCCTGGGAACAGGCTGTGACAGATACGGTATGGCTAGCTGCGAAAAGCCCGAGCTTCCGAGGGACGGCTCGTGCGGGCGGATTACCGATTCATATATGACTGCGCCGTCCTTATCAAAAAATTTCAATTTTATCGTAATGTCATTTATGTTCTTAGGGCCGTTATTTTTAAGCAGGCCCTCAATAATGGGCTTGTCCTTCAGCGCTCCTGCCTTTTCTACGCGCACCTGCAGTTTCGGCATTTCAATATGCCGTGCGTAGACCCGCGCATTTATGCTCTTAAGAGTTTCCAGATATAAGAGGCTGGATTCTTTTTCCTTAAGCTGCAGGTAGAAAAAATAACCCACAAGCGTCAAGGCGACAACCGAGCATATGACAAAACTCGATATTAGGCCTAATATCAGACTTTTCCTTTTAATCATGGTTTTTGGCTCCCGTCCCTATTTTATTTTTATAAATATCCCGCATTTTGCCAAATATTGCCTGGTAATCGGTTGTCTTGTAGTCGGGATATGTCCAAGGCCATGGGTTATAACTTTTGTCTTTATAAAAAAGGGTCACTTCGGCAAATATCCCCTTGCCCAGATACACCCTGTGCGAATAATCCTTTGTCGAAAACAATACGATTTTAGACAAGTCCAGGTAACCGGGGTCTATGTTTATGCGACGCCTGCCCGATACGGAAAAATCTTTTTCAAGCGAATTGGTCATGATCTTTACGGAACAGATGTCTTCCGGGTCAATGAGCTTCTCGAAACTCAGGAACTTCCTTTTTAAGGCCTCACCCATCTCGTCTTTGTAATATTCGGTGTGGGTAAAATTCATCTCAGGGCCTTCGTAATCGATTCTGCCGAAGATCTTCTCAAGCCGTTCTTTTGCATCTTGAAAAAGCGCTGCCTCGTTCGACAATAATCCTGCAAACAGGTTGACTTTTTTAGGAATACGCGCATCGCCCATTTATGAAATCCTCGCAGGACTTACGTCTCCACGGATATGGAGCGCATATAATTTAAAAAGCTGTCAGTGGAGGGCTCTTTTATTGCGGAAAATTTTATGCCTGAATAGAAAAATCGCTTTCCGGAAGAATCTTTGCTTTCCTTTTCCTCGGACCACGCTATGTGCCCCTCTATCTCCACAGTGTCCTTTATGTCCGACAATTCCAGGGTCAGATCAACTATCGTCCCTTTCGGGAGTTTTTCCGATAGCAAGAGCTTCATCCCGCCCTGGGATATATCAACCGTTCTCCCGTTGCTTTTAAGATGAGGTCTCTTCTGGACCGTGTATGTGACCGGCAGGTGTTTCTTGAATCTTACGTGCTCACGGCGTTCTTTGCCGCTCCAGTATTCCTCTACTTCGGCTTGGGGCATCAGGTTTTTTGTAGAGGACCTTTCGGATTTGTAAAGCATGAAAAGGACCAGTACGAGAAGCAGTATAAAAAGAAATTCAAACATAAGTATCATATCACGCCTTTTTTGTTTGATATGTAATCCGATATCATCTCTCTGTTTTTTGCGGAGAGATTATCGAAAAATATAGCCACATCATAATGTTTTATCTCGCCGTCTATTATAACCGGATGCTCCCTGACCACTACCCCATCGACCTCCAGGCTTTTTATCGCCTTGGCATCTTTAGAAGAGTCAGGGATCATAAGTATCAGGCCTACTCTTGACATGAGCGGGATCTCTTTGTTGACTTTGCAGTATATGCCTGACGCGCTTATATCCAGGGTGTGCGTTATCGTATCAAAATCACCCGCATTCAATTTAAGTGCGAGGCCCTCATCGTGTATGCGCGGGTAAGACCTTCTCTCCTGAGTCATAAAAATCCTATGTGCCTTTCTTATCCTAACCTGGCGGCCAGGTAAATTTTCTTCCCCCTAAAAGATGGAGGTGTATGTGAAATACCTCTTGTCCGGCGTCCTTATTGCAGTTCAGCACAATCCTGTAGCCGGATTTTTCAACGGCTTGCTTATTGGCTATATCTTTCGCGGCAACTATTAAGCCCCCTATCATGCCGGTATCTGACTCTGTCAGGTCCGATATCTTTTCTATATGCTGTTTGGGAATAATCAAAATATGAGTAGGCGCTTGAGGTCTCACATCTTCAAATGCCAATATCTGGTTATTCTCAAAAACTATTTTAGCGGGGATCTCTTTATTTGCTATTTTACAAAAGATACAGCCTGCTTTACTCATGCGGATATTCTACATCTTTCGGCGATATTTTTCAAGCTTTTCTCGTCATATATCATTATTTTATTTTGACGTAAGACGGCCGCGAGCACCCCGTCGCCTTTTTTCAATATCCCGCTGAATGTCCCGTCGTATATAACGCCTGGACCGCATGATGGGCTTTTTGATTTAAGGATCGCTTTTTTTATCTTATGCTTTTTAGCAAGCTTCAATGCGCTGCGGGCCCCTTTTATGAAATTGCCGGTTACGTCGGTTCCCTTGAGCGTAATTACCCTTGCCTTATTATCCAGGACGTCTTTGCCGCTCCCCCCTGTTATCTCCGACCTTTGGCGCGGCACAGGTAACGACCCGAGAACTTCGGGGCATACGGCAAGTGCATCACCGTGCATATGAAGCCTTTTAGCGTATTTGTTCAGACGATTTTTACCATCGAAGGAGCAGCGTATTCCCGCAAGGCAGGCACTGACCAAAAAGGTATATCCGGGTTTTTTTAAAGATTTTTTACTTGACCGAAAAGCCATATTGCCCGATTTTTTTACCCAGGCTCCAATATTCCCCCTGATTGAATACTACCGGCATTGCCTTTTTGTAGTCGATATTCTTTTCTTTATCCAGTAATTCATTATCGACATGCACAGCCAGGACCTCGCCGATAAACATATTGTGTGCTCCCAACTCAATAACCTGGCGCAAGGAGCATTCTATGTTCACGGGGCATTCCTTGATCATGGGCGACGATATTTTGGAGGACGGCAGTTTGCCAAACGAGCACTTCTGAAATTTGTCTATCCCGCTGCCGGAATGGTTACCGCAGAAATCAACTTTTTCCAGAATCTCTTCCGTGGGTATGTTTACGACGAAATTTCCGGATCTCTTTATGATCTCATGCGAGTGCCTGGATGGTCTTATGGATATGCTGATAAGAGGAGGGTTGCTGCATACTATGCCGCACCATGCGATTGTTATTATATTCGTCTTCTTGTCGGGTTCATCGCAGCAGCTTACAAGAACTACCGGGACAGGGTAAAGGGCAGTATTGGCCGTTAACTTGACTTTTGCCATCTTACTTGGTTTCTGCGGCAGGAGTCTCTGTCTTTTCTTCCTTTTTCAGTGTGGTCATCCAGCAACGCTTGGAGCAGAAATATTTGCCGTTCCTGTAGTACCATCTTTTTTTCTTGATGGACTTATTGCAGCTGGCGCAATTTGCCGGCTTTTCTTTTTTTACCACAGGCGCTTCTTTCTTTATCTCAGCGGCAGGTTTGGCCTGCTGTTCCGCCGGCTTTGCTTCAGCCGGGGCCTGCACAGGTTCCTGTTTAACTTCTGGTTTTGCGTTTTCTGTATTTTCTTTTTTTTCTTCGGTCATTTTATCTCGTAAACTTTTTAGACGTTATCAAGCAATTTCAGCCATTGCGAGTAGATATATTCCAGCAGCCGCCCCTTGGCGACGCTGTCTATCTTTATGAATTTTACTCCGGTTTCATAGGTGTGGCTGGCATTTGTCTCTTTTTGCCAGGCGACCTGACATGAGGCGAATATAGGCACGTTATCTCCGGGCACGTCCATCGACAGGTTTAGCTCGGAACCCTCCGACAGCTTTTTATCTACGACAAGAAGGGCGCCTTCTTTCGATATGTTTTTTACTTTAGAGACGGCCTTGTGTTTTTCACTGACGATATCGCAAAAAGCGTTTAGCGCAGTTTCAAACCGTAAAAATTTTCGTCTTTCCGTCACGCACACACCCCATTCTTCTTTTACTTATAAAAAATAAGGGGATAAAAAGTAATTTCTATCCCCTTATCTCTATACAGCTACATATAGTAGCTTACTTCGCGCTCTTAAATACAAATTCTGGCTCTAAAACCGGAGTATAGCCTTCTGGTATCGGGAACGGGAATGTAACCGTTTCGTATACCCCTGCGCCGGTTCTGACTATTGTCATGCCAACGCCCTTCGCTAATCCGATCGTAAGACCAGAAAGAGGATTGTCTTCTACGCTAGTGTCATAAATATTCTTCGGAAGCTCGACCCATCCTGTAACGACGTTAGCGACTCCTCTATAGAGCTTCTTGCCCATATCCTGAGCGTAACTTGCTGTCGCTATATTTACAAGCATAAATACAGCAACAAGTATAATAATACCCTTTATGAGATTTTTCATCTTAAATATTCACCTCCCTTCGCTTAATTTGTTCAAAGTATAACACAAGATGAGTGCTTTGTCAAGTGCCTGTCCGTACATTGTGCTATTTGCGCCGCTGAGTCTTGAGTATATTTTCCACTACTTCGGATATCTGCTCTTTATCTTCCGGCCTTATATCTATAAATTCGATTCCGGTGTCGTAAAGGTAATGCCCTTTCTTGCCCGGCTCCGATTTTTTGACCACCCATACGACGGTTCCGCCGCATTTTATCGGAGGCCTGTTGTCATCG
>JAKLDX010000075.1:0-5000 GCA_022703295.1 Candidatus Omnitrophota bacterium | reverse complement strand
ACTACATGGTTGATAGGCGCTAAGTGTACGAGCCGTGAGGCTTTCAGCTTAAGCGTACTAATCCGTCGTTCGGCTTGACCTTTTTTTATATTCATGATGGTGCAATGCTGGATTCATCCTTACTCGTTATGTGTTGTTTTAGATTTAGCTTTAATCCCGGTGCTCTGAGCGGAGGGGCCACACCCGTTCCCATTCCGAATACGGAAGTTAAGCCCTCCAGCGTTGATGGTACTTGCCGGGCAACTGGCTGGGAGAGTAGACCAGTGCCGGGTTAAATTTAAACCGCGTAGCAGATGAAAGTCCGCTACGCGGTTTTTATTTCTTAAACAACCGGCCCTTGAGAAACTCTTCACAAATGCAATTCATGTGGTATAATAAACAAAAGGGGTAAATATGAAAAAGTTCCTTTTTATTATTATGACGTTATTGGTTTTATCTCCGGTATGTATTGCAGATGAGAAAGAGCAGAAGGAAGGCCTTTTTTCAGAAGGCAGCTTCTTTTCGGAGGCCATATCTTCGATGTCCGATAAGGTAAATAAAGTGACGTCGGGCAAGGAAGAGATCATTAATGACAATGCGAAAGGTGTCGATAAAGATATCCTGGAATATGACGGCAACCCTCTGGGTAGGAACAGGCCGAAGATGAAGGTGATTAGAGGCCATTCAAGCGACAACGAGGAGAATGATTAGAATAATAATAGCGGTATATATTTTTATATTCGCCGTAAGCTTGCCGCTTTATGCCGAAGAAAATAATCCGGATCCTGTAGCCGCGCAGCAAAATCAATCTGCTGATCCCGGTAAGGTCAAGGGTGCCAAAGGGGTGGACCTGGTAACTGACGCTGCGGCCGCTGTAGTTACGAAGGCAAAAGCGCTATTATCGCTGGACCTGGAAATAACCATGTCTCCGGATACCGAAAAATATAAAAATAAAAATGGTTGTACTGTGAACGCTATCGGGGAGAGGGTTCCCAGATCTACCATTACAAAAACAAGCAGGGCCTTATACTGATCGACATGAAAAAGATATGCCTTGTATTAATATGTTGCCTTATGGTGTCCTCTGTGTGGGCTGAAGTTATCAAGGGTAAGCTCGAAAAAGTTAACATCAAAGAGCATGAGGCGGTGGTGAATGGCGTGACCTTTAAGCTTGCCAGGGATGTTAGCGTCTCCCGTGAAGATGAATCCAAAAGAGACCATAATTTGCTGGCAAGAGACCTGCCCCAGTATATAGGGTACAAAGTTTATTGCCGGGGAAGGGAAGATAATAAAAAAAGTTTTATCGCTGATTTTATAAGAGTGTATACTTATAAATAAAATAGAAGGAGGCGGTATATGGCAAAGCTGGATGTAAGGGCGCTTGGTATCTCGTGCGGTGCTGTATGGGGCCTGTCGCTTGTAATAATGGCAATTATAAATATGGTGTCCGGATGGGGTTGGTCATTCATGTATTTTATGGGGAAGGTATATGTCGGATACAATGCGACGGTACCGGGCTGCATAGTCGGCTTCTTATGGGGATTCGTAGATGCCGGGATAGGCGGGGTCGCGATAGCATGGGTATATAACAAGCTTGTAAAATAAACAATTTGAGTGATTTTAAAATATAAGATCATTAAAACCAAGGAGGGGGAAAGATGCCGAAAAAATACACCAGAAAGATGAGAAGGCGTGATCTAAGGCGGCGTAAAAGAAAAAAAATGAGACGTTGATCATGGGCAGATTAATAAAGGCGGCATCAACGGCTTTTATTTTTATCCTAATATGTGGCGGAGCAGTATTTGCGGAAGACTTTTCCGCTGAAATGGTGGGTACCGGCAACGGGCAAAGTTTCAGCGGCAAAATATTTATTTCGAAGGATAAAGTACGGACGGAAATGCAGGGCGCTATTGCCATCAGCAGGATAGATAAAAATGTAGTATGGCTGCTTATGCCGCAGCAAAATATTTACATGGAGCAACCGCTTGATCCGAAGACTGTCATATCCTCTACCGGCAAGGTGCCGGATGTGGTATCGCGTAAATTCATAGAGGATGAAGTCATAGGCGGCAGGAATACGAAAAAATACAGGGTTGTGTACAGAGCTCTTGGTAATGAGGCGGAGATATTCCAATGGGTCGACCCTTCCGTAGCTATTCCTGTCAAAACAGCGGCTATTGACGGCAGCTGGTCTATGGAATATCGTAATATAAAGACAGGGCCTCAGAGCGGTTCAATCTTTGAGGTTCCGGCAGGATATAAAAAATTTACTGTGCCCGGGATGGGGGGCGCTAATGAGTACCGGGAAACGCAATCAGCAGGGAATGAGGCGGATTCAGAGGAGATATTAAAACAGTAAAGGTAGTTGCAAAAGGGGGTAGCATGAAAAAGGCATTGGCGATTTTCCTGGCAGTATGTTTCATCTTGAATATGACAACGTGCGCCTATTCATATGGGCCTATGAGGAAATTGGGCCGCGGCATCAGCAATATCGTCACATGCCCGTTCGAACTTCCATACCGGTTCACTAAAGCTACTAATGAAAAAGAAGGTGGTGCCAGCTATTATATGATGTATGGTCTTTTTGAAGGCATATTCATGGCCGCGCTGCGCGGGATGGTGGGTACTTTTGAAACAGTGACTTTTCTATTCCCGGTCCCGGAAGGCTATAAACCCATGCTGGACGATCCGGAATTTATCTGGCAATGGCCTTCCAAGAAGGAAGCGGTAAAAATACTGCGCGATATCCCCAAAGAGAAAAAATAATTTCGAAAAGACAGGAGAATTTATATGGTTAAAAAATTGTCATTGATTATTATCATATGCGCTGTCGCTGTATCTCTCGCTTTTTCTGAAGAGGGGAAAAGCGCCAAAAGGGACTATGTCCTGAAAACCGAAGGCGCGAGCACTGTAATGGGAGTTGTAAAAACCGTTATACCTGCGGACTTAAGCAGGATAAACTCGGCGATCATTATAAGAGACCCGGACGGAAAAGAAACGAAATTTGAACTGCGGCCCAGCGCGGTTATATATGAAGGGACGGACGGGAAGCTTCTAAGTCTTAAGGAGGTAAAAGAGGGCGATAAGGTGCAGATAAATTATTTAAGCTTTGAATTCGGCATTCCTAAGGCAACAGCCGTAAAATTACTGCCTATAGAGCAGTCGCCCGCGGAAGAGAAAGATGTTAAATAATTAATTTTTTGAGATGAAATATAAAAGTTCAGGTATATTTTTTTTAATTATCTCCATATTTGGCGTGTTCTCTGTTTTTGCGGAAGGCATACAGGGTTTACGGGATTTTCAATATTGGGAGAATGGCAAGGTCCGGTCGTGCACATTATATGACACTAACGGGAACCTCAAGGCCAAGGCTTTTTGCAGGCACGACAACGGCACCGTCGAGAAAATAGAGAAATATGACAGGTACGGCAATAAAGTGGAAGAGTCCCTCTACGATCAGAAGGGCAGGCTTAAAAGAGGCATAGACGGTTGGGCTGCTATGAAATGGTGGTATGACGGCCCCAACCTCGCGTCTCAGGCGACTTACGATGAAGATGGAAGGCCCATAGAAAGAAAACATTATAGCGAGTCTGGTAGGCTGGTTTACAGAGAGTACAGGGATGATGTGAATTTTAATCCGTATGAAGAGGCAAATATGGCGCTCTTATTGGGCGCAAGGAATATGAGCTATCACGACCCGCGAGTAGATGCCGAAAGAGAAAATGTAATAAAATAAGGAGGATGAAATGAAGAGGACGTTCGCAATTTTAACAGCTATTTTGTTAGTTGTCGGCCAGGTCTCGTTTGCGCAGCCCGTTTCTGAAAAGGATATGGCATTCAGCGGCAAGGTGGACTCCATAACAGTGCCCGATCCGGACAGGGGGCTTACGGAAGGATCGATGATATTGATCGATGGCTCCGGCAACGCGAAGAATTTTGTGCTTAATGCCGCGACAAAATTCCTCGATAAGGACGGAAAATCTATTGAAGGGGATGATGTCGACCTGGGCGCTAAAGTTACTGCCAAATATTCGAAGAGTGATGAAGGCAACATAGTTGATTCTGTCACATTGATGCCATAAGGGTCAGCCCGCAATATATGAACGGGGATAAGATTTTCACAAAAAAATTCAAAATAGAACTTGCCGTTTTATTTTTTTTGTTTGCCGTCGCCATTCTGGTATTGAGGCAACCAAAAGAATGCCCGATTTTCGCTGCACCAAAAACCGCCCAGGAATACCATAACATCGCCAAAAACCTAATAGGCCAGAAGAAGTTCAAGGAAGCCCAGGACGCATCGCGAAAAGCGCTGCTTCTGGATAATAAATTCGCCAAATCTTTCATGGATCTCGGACAGTGCTATCTGGAACAGGGCGAGACAGATAAGGGCATAGATGCCTATATGCAGGCCCTTAAGAATATCGGCGGTGATGTATCCAATAAAGAAGTGATAATATATAATCTCGCCGCGGCATATGAAAGAAAATTCGACGCCGATAAGGCGTGGGAATATTTCAAAAAAGCGTACGAGATGAAATCTTACCTCACCGAAGATAATTACTGGAAGGACGATCCGGGCCTTATAGTGTATTATGTCATTCACAATGACAAGAAAGGGTTTTTTGAATATCTTAAAAATAAGAAAGCAGCGTCCGTTCCTGACATAGAAGTGCGTTTACGCCTGCTGAAAAAGAACCTTTACCTGCACAGGTACGAACTCGTGATAGCGGATTCGGAAAAACTTTTAAAGGATTATCCGGATTCTAAAATCGCTTATATATTTGAGGAATTCCTGATCGAGGGGCTTACCGGTATCGGGAGTTACGGGACTGCCATGGATAAGCTCGGCAAATTGCTAAAAACAGAGCTTCCCACGGAGCATATAATATGGGCAAACGAGATGACGGCTTATATTTATTACCTGCAGAAGGATTATGACAAGTCCCTGGCCAGCGCACATCGTGCTTATCAGCTGGGTTTTAACCTCCCAGGACTCCGCAGGAAGCTTGAAAGAGCGGGTA
>JAKLDX010000074.1 GCA_022703295.1 Candidatus Omnitrophota bacterium | reverse complement strand
TATTGGGATCTTTGGCCCATGTAAGGATATTAAAGAAGGCAGGCTATCTGAGCCCGGCCGAAGCTTCGAAGCTCACAGGCGCGCTTAACAAGCTCTACGGCTTCATTTCGAAAGGCGCATACAAGTACGACGCTTCATGCGAAGACATACATACCGACATCCAGAATAAATTATACGATTCAGTTGGAGACCTTGCCCTGAAGCTTCATACTGCAAGATCCAGAAATGACCAGGTCGTCTTTTCTACAAAGTTATATTGCATGATAGAAATAGCCGGCCTGTGGACGGATATGGCAAATTTCAATGAAGCGGTTAAGAGGCTTGCCGATAAAAATAAAGACATTGTGATCCCCGGCTTTACGCACATGCAGCACGCGCAGCCCGTGTATCTCAAAGATTATCTTATGGCCTATGTGGAGATGGTAGAACGGGATGATGCCAGAATGAAGAATATTTTTGAGAATATGGGGTTGACTATGGGTGCGGGCGCGATGGCAGGCACGCCGATCGACGCCGTTAAATACAACATATCGTCCGGTCACTTAAAAGGCTTAGAGAATTTATTCAATATCAAGCCGACGTCCAATTCGCTCGATTCGGTAAGCGACAGGGATTTTGTGATCGAGATAATAAGCGCGCTGTCTATCGTTGCCATGCATATGTCGAGACTGGCCGAGGACCTCATAATATGGTCGACCAGGGAATTTGATTTCATAGAGATAGACGAGGCTTTTTGCACCGGCAGTTCTCTTATGCCGCAGAAAAAGAACGCCGATGTATTAGAACTGATCAGAGGGTATGCCGGCAGGCTTTACGGCAACCTCGTCAGCGTATTGACGATGATGAAGGCCCTGCCTCTTACATACAACAGGGATATGCAGCTTGACAAAGAGCCGCTATTTAATTCGTTTGAGATAGTTTCAAATGAATTAAAAGTGCTGGCCGCTCTTATTAAGACGCTGAAGTTCAATAAAGCAAAGATAGAAGAGCATCTTGAGGACGAATCTTTATATGCCACGGACCTGGTCTATTATCTTGTCGACCTGGGGGTGCCGTTTAAGAATGCGCACACCCTTATCGGAAAGCTCATCAAGCACTCGATAGATAACGACGTGGATATAAAAGATATGTCCGAAGAATCGCTGAAAAAGATGCTTTGTAAAAAAGTGTCAAAAAAGGAAATATTGAAACGATTTAGCCCGAAATTTTCGGTCGAATCGAAGAAGTCGATAAAGAGGTAGTTTTATTTTACCAAGTTTAGCGAAAGTGAGGATTTTTCGCTTCGGCAAGGGCGGAACCTTTGGGGCCTTGCCGGAGCGACTCTTCAAAATTTTGATACATTGGGCGGTTTAGCAAGGAAAATGAAACTGCGCAATAGAAAACAGAGTTGGCAGGTTCATTGGCCATCAAAATTTTGGACAAGCATTATTGCATGCCCAATGCAATTTGCGACAAGCGAAGGCAACACCCAAAAGTAAACGCCTATCGCTAAAACGGAAAATCAGAACGGAGAGTTATGCACGAGTTCACATTCAAGAATAACCAGCTTTACTGTGAGAATATAAGGGTGAGCGAGATCGCGAAAAAGGTGCCGACGCCGTTCTATCTTTACAGTTATAAGACATTGATAGACCATTACAGGAAGATAAAGACGGCTTTCAGGGAGATAAAGCCTCTTATATGTTTTTCGGTGAAGTCGAATTCTAACCTTGCCGTCTTGCGCGCGCTGGTAAAGAACGGTGCCGGGCTTGACATCGTTTCCGGCGGTGAACTTTACAGGGCACGCCTTGCCGGAGCAGACCCGAAAAAGATCGTCTATGCGGGCGTGGGCAAAAAGTCCGACGAGATAAAAGACGCCATAAAGTTCGGGATTCTCTTTTTCAATGTCGAGAGCGAGGAAGAACTGGGAGAGATACAAAAGGCAGCGGCATCCCTGAATAAGAAAGTCAACGTCGCTATAAGGATAAATCCGGATGTAATTCCGCGGACGCACGCGTATATCACTACCGGCAAGGGCGGAACGAAATTCGGGCTGGACTTCGAGACCGTGCATAAGATATTTAACTGGCGATGGAGATATCCGAACATCAATATTAGGGGCGTACATATACACATAGGATCGCAGATACTTGACGCGGCCCCGTTCGAAAAGGCCATAAAGAAGGTCCTGGATTTTCTAAAAGAATATAAGATAGAGATCGACTATTTAAATATAGGCGGCGGGCTTGGGATAATATATTCGATCGAGAATGCCCAAACGGCCAATAATTTCGCGAAATCAGTGCTGCCTCTTTTAAAAAAATCAGGGTTTAAGATCATAATGGAGCCGGGAAGGTTCATCTCCGGGAATAGCGGCATACTGGTCACGAGAGTAGTGTATACGAAAATGACTCCCAGGAAGAAGTTTTTGATAGTTGATAGCGCTATGAGCGACCTTATACGCCCGAGCCTCTATGAGGCTTATCACAAGATAATTCCCGTAGTCGTGAAGGAGGACAGCTCGGAGACCTCTGAAACAGTAGACGTGGTCGGGCCTATCTGCGAATCAGGGGATTTCCTGGGAAAGAGCAGATTCCTGCCCCGCATGGTAAAAGGGGACCTGCTTGCAGTCATGGGTGCCGGCGCATATGGCTTTACAATGTCCAGCAACTACAATGCCCGTCCGCGTGCCGCGGAGGTATTGGTTATAAAAAATAAATTTTATGTAGTGCGCCGTCCCGAGACTTACAGTGATCTTGTGCGGGGCGAGACGATACCGTCTGTGTTAAAGTAGGAAGTTAAGATATAGGAAGTTAGATAAGGGGTATAGGTGTTGGGGCAAGGGGCATAGGAAATGGGAAAAATTAAATTCACGAAAGCAGTTGCGACGGGTAACGATTTCATAATAATCGATAACATGCAGGGTTCGATCCGTAACTTATCGCAACTCGCTAAAAAGCTATGCGATAGAAAATGGGGCATAGGCGCCGACGGGCTTCTTGTGGCAGAGCCGTCGAAAAGGTGCGACTTTAAGATGCGTATATTCAATCCTGACGGCAGCGAGGCGGAAATGTGCGGGAACGGCTCCAGGTGTATCGCCCTGTATGCGGCTACCAGGAAGATAGCAAAGAGCGAGATGACTGTAGATACAATCGCGGGGGTGCTGCAGGCCGCTGTGAAGGGTGATGTCGTCAAAGTAAGACTGACCGAGCCGAAAGACATAAGATGGAACTTCTGCCTCATGATAAACAAGTGCCCTTACAAGGTCAATTTCGTGGATACCGGTGTCCCGCATACGATACATTTCGTAAAAGATCTTGATGATATAGACGTGAAGAACCTCGGGTCCCATATCAGGAGCCACGGTGAATTCGCTCCAGGCGGGACCAACGCGGATTTTGTTAAAATAGTGGATAAAAACAACATAAAGATACGCACATACGAGCGCGGCGTAGAAGATGAGACTCTGGCCTGCGGTACGGGAGCGGTTGCGAGCGCAATAATATCGGCTGAAACCGAAAAGATGAAGTCGCCGGTTATCGTAGAGACGCAAAGCGGCGAGAAATTGAAGGTATATTTTGAGATGGTGGAGGGGAATTTTAAAAATGTGTATCTTGAAGGCATGGCAAGATTAGTTTATGAGGGGGAGATTTTAATTTAACTCAAAAGTCAAAACTGTGGTGTCCTTCGGACCTAAATATGTTAGTTTTAAGTTTTCAGTTATAGTTTTTAGTTTGGAGATTTCAGTTTTGAGTTAAAACCAGGAGATTACTTATGTTCAAAGGATCGATGGTTGCATTAGTTACGCCGTTCAAGGACGGCAAGATCGACGAAAAGGCCCTCAAGGACCTTGTGGAGTTCCATATAAGAAGCGGCACCACGGCTTTGGTCCCGTGCGGCACGACGGGTGAGTCCGCGACGCTGTCATACGAGGAACACGACAAGGTAATAGAATTGACGATCCAGTTCGCGAAGAAGCGCATCCCGGTCATAGCCGGCACAGGCTCGAATTCTACGGAAGAAGCGATAATGCTGACAAAGCATGCCAAGAAGGTCGGCGCGGATGCATCATTACAGGTAAGCCCTTATTACAACAGGCCGACGCAGAAAGGGCTGTACCTGCATTTCAAGGCAATAGCAGAGGCGGTTGACATGCCTATCATACTTTACAACATAGCTTCGAGGACGGGCGTTAATATAGAGCCGGAGACGTTCGTGAAGCTTGCGGAAGTGAAAAATATAATAGGCGTTAAGGAGGCCAGCGGTTCCCTTGAACAGATGTCGAGGATAAGGAAGCTTTGCCCGAAAGACTTTTTGTTGATTTCCGGCGACGACGCGCTCACGCTGCCGGTGATGGCTATAGGCGGTGTCGGGATAATATCGGTTGTAGCGAATATAATACCGAAGGATGTCGCCGATATGTGCGCGGCATTCGAGAAAGGCGATATAAAAAAGGCCGAAGAGCTCCACTACAAGATGCTGTTGCTCACCAAGGCTATGTTTATAGAGACTAACCCTATCCCGGTGAAGACCGCGATGGGGCTGATGAAGTTGTGTGCGCCGGATATGAGGCTTCCGCTTTGTGATATGCTGCCGGAAAATCGCGAAAAATTAATCCGGGAGTTGAAAGCGTACGGGTTGATATAGAAAGAGGCAATTAGGCAATTCTACGGTTAATAGATGCATTTGCGATTCAACCCATATTAGCATCGGTTGCGATTGGGGGGTACCTAATCGCCAAAGCCCTATAAAGCGCTAAATCGCCTAATCGCACTTATTGATAAAGGAGTTTACAATGGTTAAACTGTGCATCAGCGGATCTAAAGGAAGGATGGGCTCGAGGATAATTGCCCTTGCGAAAGAAAACCCCGAGTTAGAAGTTAGCGGAGAATTCGATATTGGCGAAGATCCGTCGGGGATGATCGAAAAATGCGATTGCCTCATAGAGTTCACGGCGCCGGAAGCGACCCTGGAACATCTGGTGTTATGCGAGAAAGATAAGAAGGCTATAGTTATAGGGACGACGGGTTTATCCGATAAGCAGCAGGAAAAGATAAAAGAAGCATCAAAAAATATACCGGTCGTATTTTCTCCGAACATGTCTATAGGGGTAAATTTGCTGTTCAAGATCGTGCAGGAAGCGAGCAAGGTCCTGGGCCAGGATTATAACGTCGAAATAATAGAGGCGCACCATATTCACAAGAAAGACGCACCATCCGGGACTGCCAAGGAGCTTGCCCGAATAGTGAAGAGCGTGCGGCATGGTGCGGATGTGCCGATCGAATCTGTGCGTGAAGGCGAGATAGTGGGCGAGCATACCGTGACGTTCGAGAGCGACATGGACCTGATAGAGATAACGCATAGTGCCAAGACACGCGATATACTCGCTAATGGCGCGCTGGAAGCGGCCAAATGGCTCGTCGGCAAACCGGCGGGGCTTTATACCATGAAAGAAGTTTTAGCTCTTTAAAATTTTTCGTCACAGCTAGTCAATGTGCTGTGTCGAGTGGTTCGCAGCCGACGCACAATTTTGGACCATGCCAAAATTGTGCTCGGTAAAATTTCTCGTACGCTGCCTCGAAATTTTAACGCGTCTGCTCACCACGTCGCCACATCACATTTCAGGCAATGCGAAAAATTTTAAAGAAGGGGAATGGGCGGATTCGTTCCAGGCGGACCACAAAAGTTCCGCCTACAACAGGACCCGTAAAAATTTCTGGTAACTAACGAAAATTGAGGAGTAGTGATGGCGAAGTTCGAGAGGTCTGATAGATTAAAGAAGTTACCGCCTTATCTGTTCGTTGAGCTGGACAAGGCGAAAAGAGCCGCGCGCGAACAGGGGCGCGACATCATCGACTTGGGCATCGGCGATCCTGACATACCGACGCCCAATTTTATAATCGACGCTTTGAATAAGGCCGCAAAGGATCCGAAGAATCACCGCTATCCGCTTGACCAGGGCCTGCCGGAATTCAGGCAGACAATAGCAAAATGGTTTAAGAAACGCTATGGCGTAAGCCTTGACCCCGACACTGAAATATATCCTTTGATAGGCTCCAAGGAAGGCATTGCACATATGCCGCTCGCTTTTATAAATCCCGGCGACGCAGTCCTTGTTCCCGACCCGTGTTATCCTCCGTACTGTTCCGGCA
>JAKLDX010000073.1 GCA_022703295.1 Candidatus Omnitrophota bacterium | reverse complement strand
AAATGAGGATATTGCAGTATCAGCCGTGAGCCTCTTTTCAACACCCGATACATCTGGCTTATTACAAATCTCGGATTCTCGACGTGTTCCATTACATGAGAACAATATATTTCATCGACGGAATTATCTTCAAAAGGAAGCGGCTTACTTGATACATCCATCACTATATCCGCCGGCGGAACTATGTCTATGCCGACAAAGTCTTCCGCTATCTTATTTGCGCCGCAGCCTATATCCAGTTTTATCTTTTTTTCCGCCATCTTATTTTCTCCTCGTGCCGCAAATGGTGAACATCGGCGTACCGGCGAGAAATAAGCATATGAACTGCGAAAAGAACCTCGAATAAAGGCCGGGCTTTTCTGCCGCTTTAGCCTTATGGAGCGGTATCACGGTAAGGGTGATATCCGCCAGCTTCTTGAAGAAGCGGCCTCTTTTCGTAACGCTCTGCCTCTGGTTATAGACAAACCTGTCGATCATCTTTTTCAGTTCAACAGGCGGATTTGAGGAAAGGTAATCTATTCCGCTTTCCCTAAACCACCTTAATAGCTGCCCGTAAGTATGGTGCGTGACCTGTGGCACCCCGTAGTTATCGTACAGATATGTGTATTTATTCAAACCGTGCGATTTTTCATCGCCTTCCTTATAGAAGAGCTTTTCGGCCAATTTCACCTTCGCATCCGGCGATTTTCCGGCCAGGAGTTTTACCACCCAAAGTTTCCAGAGGGGGCTTTTCTGAAAAGGCGACAACCGTCCCCATAAGAAGAATAACCGTATTATCACGGTCCCGCCGGGCTTCAGGCTCTTCACGATATTCTTAAAGGCCTTCTCGGCATCCGCGGTATGGTGCAGGACCATGTGTGAAACGATCACGTCATATGTATTTTCCGGGAATTTGTCGTCGATAAGTGACTTTTTGGAAAAAGTCACGTTTTTCAATCCTTCTTTCGCCGCACACTCGGTCGCGTATTTGAGCGATCCGTCCGATATATCAACACCGTCCACTATGGCGCCGGACCTCGCCATAAATCTGGACAATTCGCCCGTGCCGCATCCCGCATCCAGAACCTTCTTCCCCTTCAAAAATCCCATGCTCAAACCCAGGGATTCCATGTTCTTGGCAAAATCCTGGTTCATGACATTCACACCATACTCGTTCCTTTGCGGGAATGGATGATCCGAATACATATCGCTTACAGCTTTTTCTATCACATGCATTTTCGTCTCTCCTTATAGCGCGCCGTTTTAGCGCATTTTATATTCTGTACTTTTTGAACTCAGGCCGCTCATCCAATAATTTATTTGCGATCCATAAGTCCAGCTCCGTGTGTATATCTATCATAAAATCGTTATTTTCTATAATGCCCACGTTATCCCCGAGCCGCCTTCCGCTTTCTGTAATAAGACGGGCTCTCGTAGCGCACCCAAGCCCCGTATCTTCACGGTAGATGCGTTCCTTAAACTGCCGCGGACCGTAAGATTCTTTCGTCAGGCGGATGAAACGTGCGCCGTCTTTCTTCCAATAATGCTTGTAATCGGGATATGCCACAAAAACAGAATCTAGCTTCTCGTCATCCAGGAGCATCCTCACAGCCTTCTCGATATATTCGGGCCTTTTGAATAGGTCCGTTATCTGCATAAAGACCAGTATGTTGACATTGTAATTTTCATTCTCCTTAAGCCAGAGTATCGCATGCTTCAGGGCGTCTTCGGTCGTCGTATTATCCTGCGACAGTTCTTTGGGCCGTATAAACGGGACCTCAGCGCCGCACTTTTTTGCGACTTCCGCTATTTTCTCGTCGTCGGTGCTGACTATTATCCTGTCCACGAGCTTCGCCTTTTGGGCGGCGTGGATCGTATGCTGGATCAACGGCTTGCCCGCAAGCGGCAGGATATTCTTATGCAGCAGGCCCTTCGAGCCTCCCCTTGCGAGTATTACGGCAACGACGTTCTTCTTTGCGGCCATCAGACTGACCTCCCCAGTATCTTCGCGATCGCGGCTACTTCTTTTATAAGTTTCTCGCAATCCTTATAATTCAAGGCCTGGAGCGGATCGACCCACGCCTTCTCCGGATCGGGATGCACCTCGACCAGCAATCCGTCGGCACCAGCGGCTATCGCGGCCCTCGCGACAGGCATGACATAAGAGCGTTTGAACGTCGCGTGGCTCGGGTCTACAAGTACCGGTACGGTCGGCGCGTATTCCTTTAACGCAGGGATAGCCTGTATGTCAATGACCGCGCGCGACTCGACATTGTGCGTATGCGGCACTACTACGCCGCGTTCGCAGAACGCTATATCGTGCTTTCCCCGCGCCTCGAAATGTTCTCCGACTCCGAGTAGCGACCTCAGGCTCTCTCCGTAGTGCCTCTTGATCAGGACCGGCTTATCGCAAGCCGCGAGCGCCTCGATAAGGTCCATATTGAACATATGCCTGTACCCCACCTGGAACATGTCCACGTATTTCGACATCATCCCTACCGAATCCGCGTATAATATCTCGGAAACTACCGGCAGGCCGTATTTCTCGCCGGCCTCTTTCATGTAGGCAAGCCTGCGTTCGGCGTTTTTAAATAATTCTTTTTTAGGCAGTATCCTTAACCTGTCGGGTTCCGGCTGGCCACTCCCTGCGTCCGGCCTCCCGAGCGGCTCACCGTACGGAAACGTAAGCGGCTTGAATATCCCACCCCGAAGCATCGTGGCGCCGCAATCCTTAATATGCCTGGCGATATCCGTTATCTGCTGTTTACTCTCGACCGTGCAAGGTCCGGCTATTACCGCTATCTTATCGGGCTTGAACGTATACTCTCCGGCCTTTATCACTCTTTTGTAATCCTTCCTGGTAACGAGGGGGATATTATTTTTTATATCATTCGCGGAAATGTCTTTCACGTTTTTCTCCTTTTTAGGTATTCAGCCACTTATGGTCCGGGTCTGCAAACCCGGCTAGAGATTTTCCTTCTCCCGAAAGGAAGAAAAGATAATACAATGTGTAGCCCGGCGCCGCAACTATCTGATGATAGCCCCATGGCATGAATGTCACGGTATTATCCTTAAGATATATCAGTTCATTCATATTTTTTTCGGGAGAATAGAGCCTTTCGATCCCGAACCCCTGCGGCTTGTCGACCCTGAAATAATACAACTCTTCATGGAGGGATTCCGCGGGAAGATTCACTTTTTCATGCTTATGGGCAGGAGTGCCGGACCAGTTGCCCGGTGGGTTTATCGTCTCCCCGACTATTAGGTTTACAGAAGGCGATGACGGCCCTATTATAATCCGCACGTGTCTTTTCCAATTATCCTTGCCCACTTCCATTTCTTTAACATCTTCCGGTTTTATCACGGCGAATTCCGAAGCCTTGTCGCATACTGAGCTGCAGATCGCCAACTCCACCCCTCCGCGGCTTTTTACCGTATATTTTTTGCCGATAGGTATGTAAACGCCTGCGGGGCTGCCGCTGAAAACACTGCCGCGGCCGCCGATGTCTTTATAACTTTTGCCGTCTATATCTATATCGCATTTTCCTTTGAATACGACAAGGCCCGTCTCATAGTCTCCTGTTTTAAGATTAAGCACGGCGCCGTCTTTCAGGGACAGGACCTCAAAACCTTTTATATATTTAAAATTCCCGTTCTCTATCCTTGCCTTGTTCAATCCGTCCTTCACATCAAGCTGGGTGGAATATTCGATCATACCAGTCTCCTTATATTACTTATATATTCCCGCGCACAAGTCTCAAAATCAGGCAAAGGGATTATCTCCGCGGAGAGATAACCTTCATATCCTACGAGCTTCAATTCTTTTATCACACGGTTGAAATCTATAGTGCCCCTGCCGGGACAGAGCCTGTTACTATCCGCGAGATGAACATGGGCTATCTTTTCTTTAGATTTTCTTATCGCTCCCGCCATGTCAGCCTCTTCGATATTCATATGATACGTATCTAGTAAAATATTTAAGGGGGCTGTCTTAAAATTTTTAAAAAAATCGAACGTCTCCTGTACCGTATTCAGGAAACATGTCTCCTTCTTGTTTATAGGCTCTACCGCCATAGCGACTTCCATCTTTCCGGCGTATTCGCATACTCCCTTAAAGCTCTCTACTAAATTTTTCCCAGCTTCGTTTTTTAAACCGGCCCGGCCAGGATCAACCGTGCCCCTGGCAAGGCCTATTATCACGTATGAACCGAATATCTTCGCAATATCTATATGCTTCTTCAGCCGCGCCGCGCACTTTTCTCTGGTACTTTTATCGTCCGATGAGAGAGACAGCTTGTCATCGACGAACATCTGGCCTGTGCCGATAGCGACAAGTTCCAGATTACACTTATTCAGCGTCTTTTCCAAAACCGCCGTATCCACTATATCGGGATTACGTATGCTTATCTCTATACCTTCATAGCCCAGGTCTGCCAGGAGGCCCGCATTCGCGTCCAGGTCACCTTTGGCTATAGAGTCAAAGCCGCTCTTCTGAAGAGATACCGCATAGGACAATTTCATACTTATTGGTTGCCCTTCCACCAATTATCGATTATCCCGGCCGCGAGTTCTCTTTCCTTGCCGCTCCTGACCTCTATATAGGAATGAGGATCCGATACCTCGATTATCCCTATCTTGTCCCCCAAGCGGCTGCCGTCCCTTATGAAGCCGGGATATGTAACGCATCCCAACCCTATCAGGCCTATGTAGAAAGGCTTTTTTAATGCGCGCGGCAGGAAGCCTTCGTCCATCCGTTCCAATTCGCCGTCCTTATGGGTCCAGCAGGATTTGTATTCAGCCTTCACCGGCACCACGCTATCAAGCCCCTTATCGACCAGCTGCTGTATCATATTATCGATGAGGCCGGCATCCCTGAACGGATATGTTATTTCCAGGATCACAAGAACATCCGGGAATATGCTCAGCTTTTCCATCTCTTCCAGCGAGAATTGCAGGACTTTATCCAGGTCTACATAATCCGCCGAAAGCTCCTCTGTCCTGAGGAACGGGACTTCCGCGCCCAGTTTCTTCGCTAAGTCAGCCACGCCTTTGTTATCCGTAGAGACTATGGTGTGTTTAATGAATTTGGATTGTTTGCACCTCGCAATGGTGTATTCCAATAACGGGCGATCACCCAGGCGTTCGATACTGCCTTTTACCGGTATCAGGGCGACCACATTCAGGTGCTCGGTATCCAGTTTTTTCTTCTTCGCGAGCTCGAGGGACTCCAGTATCCTGACAACGTTATGACACCTTTCAGCATCGTTATCCTGGTGTATACCGTGATAATGGTAAACGCTTGCCTCGGGTTCATAAACTATATTATAACCTTTATTCAATACCTCCTTGGCCCATACCCTGTCTTCTATGTTAGTGACTTTATCATCGAACGGTATCTTCTTCCAGACATCGCGCCTTATCATGCTGTTGGCATTGTGGAAGAAGCTGTCCTTGACCTGCACTCGCCTGTCCTGGCCGAACATGTTCAGGAGGTCGCGTTTATCGAAATTCGGCGTGAACGACATCGGCTCCTGCCTTCCGTAGACACCAGCCGTCTTCTTATCGTCGAAATTCCTGATAAGGTTCGAAAGCCAATGGTTGTTAACCGGTATACAATGGCCTGAAAGACAGCATATGTAATCGCCCTTCGATGCCGCAATGCCTGCATTCAGCGCCTTGCCCGGCAGGTATTCGTCTATACTGATAAGCTTGACGTCGAAAGCCTTTGCCTTGGAGACCGTTTTGTCTGTGCTTTTATTGTCGACTACAATGACCTCGAAATCTTTATAGTCCTGGGCAAACACCGCCTTCAGGCATAGCGTTATCCATCTCTCTTCGTTTTTTGTGCGTATTATTATCGACACCATTATCTAACCCTCCTTCGGGTGAATGGCAGCGCCGTTTGTCTTCGCTTCTTTCCTGAAAGAACGTATTTCTTTTTTCAGCCTTTCATATTCCTGCAGTTTCCACCGGAAGAACTGCTGGGTCAGGTGCACCTTCATGTTTATACCCTGAGGCGTGAGAAGATACATATATGCCAACTTATTCTTGGAATTCTTGAAGTTCTTCATCTCGATGGCGCCCTTATCCAAAAGGGCGTTTATGAGGAAATTGACCTTCCCGAGGCTTGCGGAAAGCTTTGCGGAGAGGTCGCGCTGGG
>JAKLDX010000072.1 GCA_022703295.1 Candidatus Omnitrophota bacterium | reverse complement strand
ACGGATTCCGTTAACTCGACCGACATGAGCCTGGACGTCGTCTAAAGATGGCTAAATTTAAACTTGTAAGCAGTTTTAAGCCGGAAGGCGACCAGCCGCAGGCGATCAAAAAGCTGACCGAAAATTTAAATAAAGGCGAAAGTTTTCAGACCCTCCTCGGAGTCACCGGTTCCGGCAAGACTTTCACGATGGCAAATGTCATCGCCAATATAGGTAAGCCGACGCTGGTCATCTCGCATAATAAGACTCTGGCCGCGCAGCTGTACAGCGAATTCAAAGAATTTTTTCCGGAGAACGCGGTCGAATATTTCGTAAGTTATTATGATTATTACCAGCCTGAGGCCTATATACCTCATTCTGACATTTACATCGAAAAGGACTCCTCGATAAACGAGGATATCGACAGGCTAAGGTTGTCGGCGACAAGCTCTTTATTGTCCAGGGATGACTGCATTATAATAGCAAGCGTCTCCTGTATATACGGCCTTGGTTCGCCGGAGGAATACGGCCAGATGCTGGTCTTCCTGGAGGAGGGCGAAGAGATCCCGAGGGATGAGATCGTCAAAAAACTGATAGCCATACATTACGAGCGGAACGATTATGATTTTAAAAGGGCCACTTTCAGGGTCAGGGGCGATACCGTCGAGATATACCCCGCTTATACGCAGGTAGCATACAGGATAGAGCAATTCGGGGATAAGATCGAGCATATCTACGAAATAAATCCGACCACCGGCGATGTCGCGTCAAATTTAAAAAAGATAGCGGTCTAT
Organism: Candidatus Omnitrophota bacterium; assembly: GCA_022703295.1. Classification (GTDB taxonomy): domain Bacteria; phylum Omnitrophota; class Gorgyraeia; order 2-01-FULL-45-10; family 2-01-FULL-45-10; genus JAKLDX01. The sequence goes on along the minus strand of JAKLDX010000072.1, from coordinate 5,461 downwards.
CCGGCAAAGCACTTTGTGACTACGCCCGACCGTATCGAGACCGCGATAAAATCTATCGAAGAAGAGCTTGCGGTAAGGCTGGAAGGGCTGCGCGCGCAAAACAAACTTCTGGAAGCCCAGAGGCTGGGATCGCGCACGAGGTATGATATCGAGATGATGCGGGAGATAGGATATTGCAACGGCATCGAGAATTATTCCAGGCACCTTTCCCAAAGGCCCGCGGGTTCCAGGCCATGGTGCCTTATAGATTATTTTCCGAAAGACTTCCTGACTTTTATCGACGAGTCGCATGTTACGGTTCCGCAGGTCCGCGGCATGTATAACGGCGACAGGGCGCGCAAGGAAACGCTTGTTGAATACGGGTTTAGGCTGCCTTCGGCGCTCGATAACAGGCCGCTGAAATTCGAGGAGTTCGAGTCGTTGCTGAAGCAGTCTGTTTTCGTTTCGGCCACGCCTTCGGATTATGAGCTCGGGAAATCAAAAGAGAGGATCGTGGAACAGATAATCCGGCCTACCGGCCTTATCGACCCGCAGATAGAGGTGAGGCCGACAAAGAACCAGATCGATGACCTGATGGGCCAGATAAGGTTGCGCGCCGAACGGAAAGAACGCATACTGGTCACAACGCTCACCAAGCGCCTTGCCGAAGACCTGGCCAGGTACCTCGAAGAGTACGGGCTGAAGGTTAAATACCTTCATTCGGAGATAGACGCGATAGAGAGGGTGGAGATACTCAGGGATCTCAGGCTGAATAAATTCGATTGTCTCATAGGAATAAATTTGCTGAGAGAGGGCCTGGATCTTCCGGAGGTTTCACTGGTGGCCATTCTGGACGCGGACAAGGAGGGCTTTCTGCGAAGCCAGACCAGCCTTATACAGGTAGCCGGCCGCGCGGCGCGAAATATAAACGGCAAGGTCATCATGTATGCGGACACCATCACGAATTCCATGCGCAAGGCCATGGAGGAATCGGGCAGGCGCAGGACGATACAGCTGGAATTCAACAAACAGCACGGTGTGACGCCCCGCGGTATCGAGAAAGCGGTGAGGGACGGGATAGAGTCTTATAAAAGGGCCCGCGAAGTTATCGCGGGCGTTGTCGAAGAGACAGACGAGCAGTACGACGTCACGGTGCTGATAGGCGAACTTCAGCATGACATGGAAACGGCTGCCAGGAATCTGCAGTTTGAGAGGGCCGCGCTATTGCGCGACCAGATAAAAGATCTGAAAGAAAAATACGGCGGTAATGATGCTCGACGAGAAAATACTAAGCATATTAAGGAATAATACGGATTCATACGTTTCCGGCGAAGAGTTGTGTAAAACTGCCGGTATCTCCAGGGCCGCGATATGGAAACACATAGAGAAGCTCAGGGGTGAAGGCTATGATATAGAAGCCCTGCCGCATCTGGGATACAGGCTCGTGGGCATACCCGACAGCCTTATAGCAAGCGAGATAAAATGGAAACTAAAGACAAAGGTCATAGGAAAGAATATAATGTCCTATAAAAAAGTGGACTCGACGAACGACGTTGTTTACGACCTGGCCGAGAACGGCATAGGCGAAGGAGCCGTCGCCGTGTCAGAAGAGCAGACGAAAGGCAAGGGGCGGCACGGCAGGCAGTGGTTGTCGCCTCCTCACGGCGGCGTGTATTTTTCATGCGTCCTGAGGCCCGAGATAGCGCCGACCGAGATCGCCAAGATAACCCTTCTCGCCGCGGTGGCAGTAGCCAGGTCCATCAGGGATGTCACCGGCGCAAGCGCCATGATAAAATGGCCCAACGATATACTGGTTAACGATAAGAAGGTGTGCGGCATACTGACCGAGATGAAGGCCGAACAGGACGCGGTGGATTTTGTCGTAGTGGGCATCGGCATAAATGTTAATACGCCGCTTAAATATCTTCCGAAAGGGGCGTCGTCCCTTATCGCTGAGATTGGCGGCAGGGCCGGCGAGGAAAAATTGTCGCGCATCGAGGTTGTGAGAAATGTTCTGGAGAAACTGGAAGAAGAGTATCTCAAATTGAAAAAACACGGATTTAAGCCTATAATCGAGGATTGGAAACATTTCTCTGCAATGATAGGCTCCAGGGTAAAGGTAACGCTGCCCAACCGTACTTTTGAAGGCCTGGTGCACAACCTGGATTCAAGCGGAGAACTTGTCATAAGGCGCGATACGGGCGTCCTGGAAAAGATATCTTCCGGAGACGTCGTAATTGTAAAAAATTGATTATTTGAGAGGCGTACATTATGCGTAAGGTTATACTTGCCATCGATATAGGGAACACCAATATAACGTCCGGGGTCTTTTCCGGCCGAAGGTTGCTTGTTAAAGGCAAAATGACAACCCACAAATACTCGGCATATGCAAAATGCGTGAAAAGCCTTTTAACCAAGGCCGAAAAAAAACATTCGGACATAGAATTGGTTTTAATATCCAGCGTGGTCCCGCTAGCCCTTGCCCGGCTGGTGGTTGTGCTGAACAGGATTTTCGCGCACAAGATCCGCATAATAGGGAAAGACGCTAAGGTCCCGATAAGAAATCTGTATGCGGTAAAGTCCGAAGTAGGGCAAGACCGGCTTGTGAACGCTTTCGCAGTTAAAAAAATATACGGCACGCCGTGTGTTGTCGTGGATTTCGGCACTGCCATAACCTTCGATATGGTATCGGCAAAAGGCGATTATCTCGGAGGGCTTATATTGCCCGGCATAGAGATGTCACTTTCAAGCCTTCATAACAAGACGGCCCTTTTGCCAAGAGTGGAACTAAAAGAAGCAAAAGAGATCATAGGGAAGGACACGGTAAACAGCATCAGGGGCGGGATATTGTTCGGGCTTGGCGCGATGTGCGACGGGTTGGCCGCGAAATACCGGAATATGTTCGGCAGCTCCATGAAAGTTGTGGCCACCGGCGGTAACGCGGGCCTTGTAAAAAATTATGCCGGTTCAATAGAGATCGTGGACGAAGACCTTACGCTTAAGGGAATAAGCCTGATAGCCGAAAGTATAAAATAGGTGTGATATGGCGGAAAAATTATCCGAAAAAGTGCTCAGGACAGCCCGGAATTACGGACTTGCAGACCCCGGAGATTCTGTGCTGGCAGCCGTATCGGGCGGCCCGGACTCGGTTTTTCTTTTGCTAGTACTGCAAGGCCTGAAGAATAAATTAAAGATCGGCACGCTTACGGTCTGCAATGTAGATCACGGGATAAGGGGGGCCGAATCGGCCGCGGATTCTCTTTTTGTAAAGTCTCTGGCAAAAAATATGGGGTTAAAGTTCATCGGTAAAAAAATAAACCTGAAAAAGGATAAGGCGGGAGTATATTCAACCGAAGAGCGCGCTCGGGAAGAGAGGTATAGATTTTTTCTGAAAGCCGCGAAAGATGTTGGCGCCAATGTGCTTGCGACCGGGCATACGCTGGACGATCAGGCAGAGACTATCATGATGCGCATCGTTAAGGGCGCGTCGCTGAAGGGGGTAATAGGCATACCGCCCGTAATGAAATACGAAGGCCTTAAGGTCATCAGGCCGCTGATCGAGCTGGAGAAGAAGGAGATAGTCGACTATCTTAAAAAAGAAGGTATTCGATACCGGGAGGACAGGACAAATTCCGAACCGATATATTTCCGGAACATAGTCAGGCATGAGATACTGCCATTCCTGGAAAGATATAACCCGCGGCTGAAACGGGCGCTCTTCAATCTGGCAGAGCACCTGAGGGAGGATTTCCAGTTCATCGAGGAGGCGAGGACCGGCGCGCAAAATATCATTTCGGGCGCTGCAGGAAGAGTTCAGATAAAATTGAGCGATATAGCGGTCCAGCCAAGGGCCATCCAGAAAGAGATACTCAGGGATTCTCTCGAAAAGGCCGGGGGGCTTATTAAGAAATTGTCATTCAGGCACTGGAAAGAGCTGGAGGGGCTGATCGCGCGTAAATCTAAGGGCAGCTCTCTCGACCTGCCCGGCGGGATCAGGGTGACGCGCAAGGCGGACAGGCTTATATTTCACATAATATAATCTTGATATAGGAAGACTATTCTGTTAGAATAACAACACTTTAAGGAGTAAAAAATGAAAAAAAAGAAGAATGATCCGTTAACACCTCAGAAAAACAGCGGCAACTTCATCATATGGTTTTTTATATTGCTGGGGCTTTTCTGGGTTATCAATTCCGTAAGCCAGAGCCTGGAAAAGACGACGCAAGAGGTGACGTACTCCAAATTTTTCGAGCTCGTAAAAGAAAACCCGTCCACGCAGAAGATCAAGACCTGCATAAAGACCGAGAATATCGTCAGGGGAGAATTCGCCGACAATACCAGGTTCGTCGTCAATATTCCGGATAATGACCCGGACCTGACAAGGCTGATGCGGGAGAACGTCAAGGACTTTGACGTCAAACCGCCTAAGACCCTATGGATGAACGTTTTTTATTCTCTCGGCCCGATGGTGCTCTTCATCCTGTTCCTGTGGCTTTTTGCCTACAGGTCACCGGGCGGCGGAGGGGGCGGACGCATCTGGTCTTTCGGCAAATCCAGGGTCACTATGGGCTCCGACCAGGACCGCAGGATAACTTTCGAAGATGTCGCGGGTGTGGATGAGGCTAAGGAAGAGTTAAAAGAGGTTATAGAATTCCTGAAGGACCCTAAGAAATTTCAGCGCCTGGGCGGAAAGATACCCAAGGGCGTTCTTTTGATGGGGCCTCCGGGCACAGGCAAGACGCTTCTAGCAAAGGCCGTCGCGGGAGAGGCCAACGTACCGTTCCTCTCGATCTCCGGCTCCGACTTCGTCGAGATGTTCGTCGGCGTGGGCGCATCCAGGGTACGCGACCTCTTTGACCAGGCAAAGCGTTCCGCAAAACAGAGCGGGCGCGGCGCGATAATATTCATCGATGAAATAGACGCTGTCGGCAGGCAGAGGTTCGCCGGCATCGGCGGCGGGCACGACGAGAGAGAGCAGACGCTTAACGCCCTGCTCGTGGAGATGGACGGGTTTAATACGCAGGAAGGCGTCATCCTGATCGCCGCGACGAACAGGCCCGATGTCCTTGACCCTGCACTGCTGCGTCCCGGAAGATTTGACCGGCAGATAGTCATCGACCGGCCCGATATAGTAGGCCGTGAGGCCATACTAAAAGTGCACACGCGCGGCGTAAAGCTGGAAAAGAACGCGGACCTTAATTCGCTGGCGAGGCAGACGCCCGGTTTTTCCGGAGCCGACCTGGCAAACCTGGTGAACGAGGCGGCGCTCTTGGCGGCCAGGCGCGGCAAAGACTCGGTCACGACGGTGGAGTTGCAGGAATCGATCGAGCGCGTCATGGCGGGACCGGAACGCAAATCGAGGGTAATATCAAAGCAGGAGAAGGCGATAATCTCATACCATGAGTCTGGGCACGCGCTTCTCGCGCTGGTCATACCCGGCGCTGACCCGCTTCACAAAGTCTCTATACTGCCGCGCGGAATG
>JAKLDX010000071.1 GCA_022703295.1 Candidatus Omnitrophota bacterium | reverse complement strand
CGTACGCTGCCTCGAACTTTTAAGGCCCTCACAAACCACATCGCCACATCACATTTCGGTGCAAGCGAAAAATTTTACGGAGAAAATGGTGTGAAGAACGAGCAGAAAGAGAAACACATATATTCGGTAAGCGAGCTCACTAAGTATATACGCGTGATACTCGAAGATTCGTTCCCCGGTGTGTGGGTAGAGGGAGAGATATCGAATTACATCCTTCACTCCTCCGGCCACATGTATTTTTCAATCCGCGACGCGGGTGCCGTCATGAAGTGCGCGATGTTCAAAGGTGCGAACGAAAAACTGAAATTCAAGATACAGAACGGGATGAAGGTCATCTGTTTCGGCTCTATCAGCGTGTATGAAGCTCGCGGTGACTATCAGCTGATCGTAAAAGAGGTGGAGCCGAAAGGAATAGGTGCCCTGCAGCTGCAGTTCCAGCAATTAAAAGAAAAGCTTCAGAAAGAAGGGCTATTCTCGGATTCTCATAAAGTTCAGATACCGTTTTTACCGACGAGGATCGGGATTGTCACAAGCCCCACGGGTGCGGCCATACGGGATATATTGAATATCGCAAGGCGCAGGTTTTCAAACGTTGAAATAATAATTAATCCCGTAAAGGTTCAGGGCGATAGCGCCAAGAATGAGATAGCCGCCGCGATAAGGCAGTTCAATAAATTGCAGAATATAGATGTTATGATAGTGACGCGCGGCGGAGGCAGCCTCGAGGACCTTTGGCCTTTCAACGAGGAAGTGGTCGCGCGCGCGATATTCGATTCGGATATACCGGTAATAAGCGCCGTCGGGCACGAGATAGATTACACCATATCTGACTTCGTTGCCGATTTCCGGGCGCCTACACCGTCGGCCGCGGCGGAACTGGTGATCCCGAGAAAAGAAGAGCTGACCAACCTCATAGAAACGGCAACGGCGCGCCTTAAAAACGCCCTGGCGGGCAAGCTCGAGATGCTGGCCGAAAAATTAAATTCTCTTAAAGAAAGCTATATATTAAAGCAACCGCTGAACCTGATCGTGCAATACGAACAAAAGATAGACGATTTTCGTAAGGACCTTGCCGTCAGAATAGGCCACCTTGTTGAGATGAGAGGCGAAAATTTTAAACTGCTTATAAACAAACTGGAGGCCCTGAGTCCGCTGGCGATCCTTGCCCGTGGGTATAGCATAACCACAAGACTTCCCGACGGTGTTATAGTAAAAGACGCGAAGTCGTTAAAAAAAGACGATATAGTCGAGACGAAGCTGGGCGCGGGTAAGTTTAAAAGCAGGGTAATAGATGGTGGAATCCAAGTCAGCGATTAGGCGATTTAGCGCTCGATAGGACTTTAGCGATTAGGCAATTGGGTGAGCCCAATCGCAACCTAAGCTAATGCGTGCCAAATCGCAAAACACGAATTTTACTAATAGAATTGCCCAATCGCTAGTATGTGACAAGGAGGATAGTAATGGCTGAGATGAAATTCGAAGAAGCGCTGAAAAAATTAGAGAAAATAGTGGATGACCTGGAGGACGGCAATCTTTCGCTGGACGATTCTCTTGAAAAATACGAGGAAGGAATAAGGCTTTCCAAAATGTGCTCGAAGAAGCTGGAAGTTGCCAAGAAGAAAGTGGAGATATTGCTGAAATCAGAGGATGGTTCGGTGGAGCTGAAGGCCTTTGATGAAAAAGCGGCGGAAGAGGAGCTGAAGCCGCCGGAAGCCAAGAAGAAAAAATCAAAAGAAGAAGGGTTGTTTTGAAACTCGAAGTTCACCTGGCCGGTTTAAGGAAAGTAATAGATAAAGCGCTTTCCGCGCACCTGCCCTCGGGCCGGACATGCTCGAAGGCCGTCAGTGATGCCATGCGGTATAGCGTGTTTTCCGGTGGAAAAAGGATACGGCCGATCCTGGCGATAGAGTCGTGCGTGGCCTGCGGCGGGAAGGGCGCGGATATTTTACCTGCGGCATGCGCCGTCGAATTTGTCCATACGTATTCGCTTATACACGATGACCTGCCGGCAATGGATGATGATGATTGCAGGCGGGGCAAGCCCACATGCCATAAAGTATTCGGCGAAGGCCTCGCAATACTTGCCGGCGACGCGCTTCTGACATTGGCGTTCAATATTATAGCTAAGGAGTTTAAGCCTGGCATCGCTTCGCGCATGGTGAGAGAACTTTCCGAAGCTTCCGGTCCCTGCGGGATGGTCGGAGGCCAGGCGCTGGACCTCGAATGTAAAAACAAAGACAGGAAAACACTTGCATTCATAAATAACCTTAAGACAGCGAAACTTTTTGAGGTTAGCGCAAAATTGGGGGCTATAGCGGCAGGCGCCGGGGAGAAAAATATAAAGGCTCTGGCAAAATACGGCCTTTATACAGGCAAGGCATTCCAGATAATCGATGATATCATAGACGGCGAAAGCTACAAGAAAGATCCAGATATGAAGAAGGCGCGTAAAGAGGGTGCCCTATTGACCGAAAAGGCCGTAAGCGCTTTAAAGATATTCGGCCGGAAAGCCGATGCGCTTAAAGAAATATCCGGCTACATGCTGGGCAGGGCAGGATAACATATGGCAGAACGTTTAATAGAAAAAATAGGCTTTCCTTCGGATCTCCGGAGGCTCAGGCTCACAGAGCTGCCGGTGCTTGCGGCGGAAATAAGGAACGATATGCTTGATACCGTCTCTAAAACGGGCGGCCATCTTGCTTCCAGCCTCGGTGCGGTTGAGCTCGCTATAGCGATCCACTACACTTTCAATACGCCAACCGATATGGTCGTATGGGACGTCGGGCATCAGACCTACGCGCACAAGATGCTCACGGGGCGGCACAGGAATTTTTCCAGCCTGAGGCAGCTCGGCGGATTGAGCGGGTTTCCCAATAAAGACGAAAGCCCGGAATACGACCTTTTCACATCGGGCCACAGCTCCGCCTCTATATCGACAGCGCTGGGCCTTGTGCTGGCGCGGGATCTGAAGGGCGGACGGAATAAAGTTGTGGCTGTAATAGGCGATGCGGCCCTTGCGGGCGGTATGGCCTTTGAGGCATTGAACCATGCCGGGCACGAGAGAAAAGATATAGTCGTAGTCCTTAACGATAATGAACGCTCCATATCGCCGAGTGTAGGCGCGCTCAGCAAATACCTCAACAGAATAATGACGAACCCCGCCTATAATAAGATACGCACTGATGTTGAGCGGGTGCTGAAGAGGATACCGCGTTTCGGATTTCGCGCTTACCGGGCCGCGAGGAAACTCGAAGAAGGACTGAAAAACCTTCTTGTGCCGGGAATGCTTTTCGAAGAGATGGGGTTCAGGTACTTCGGGCCTATAGACGGGCACAATATAGCGCAGCTGGTATCCACATTCAGGAACCTCATGCCTTTGAATGAGCCGATATTGATACACGTTGTGACGAAGAAAGGCAAGGGTTATAAATTCGCGGAAGAGAGGCCGGCCGATTTTCACGGTACAGGGCCGTTTGATCTGGATACCGGCATTAAGATCGACGAGAAAAAGTTAGCGACCTTTACGGAGGCATTCGGAGAAAAGATCATAGAGCTTGCCGAAAAAGATCCCCGCATAGTGGCCGTGACCGCCGCCATGCTTGACGGGACAGGCCTTAACAAATTCGCGCAGGTTTTTCCGACAAGATTTTTCGACGTCGGGATAGCCGAAGAACACGCGATAGGTTTTTCCGCCGGGCTCGCCCGCGGAGGATTTAAGCCCGTTATAGCTATATATTCGACATTCTTACAGAGAGGGTATGACCAGATAATACACGATGTATGCCTGCAGAATTTGCCGGCAGTGCTTTGCCTGGACAGGGCCGGTATCGCCGGCGAAGACGGGCCGACCCATCACGGCGCCTTTGACATAACGTATCTGCGCCATATACCCAACCTTGTTTTTATGGCGCCTTCTACGCCGCAGGAACTGAAGTCGATGCTCGAGTTTGCCGTTAGTGTAAACAAGCCCGTTGCCATACGTTATCCGAAAGGATCGGTCCCGGTCCTGAAAGAACCATCTCAGGCCATAGGGATGGGAAAGGCGGAAATCCTGAAAACGGGAAGCGATATAGCGATTATATCTATCGGCAGCATGGTGCAGGCATCGCTTGAAATAGCCAATATCCTTTCAAAGAAAAAGATAAACGCTACGGTGGTCAACGCGAGATTCATAAAGCCTATCGATGAAGACATGCTGGCAAATATATGCTCAAGCGTAAAGAAAATAGTTACGATAGAGGATGGTGTCCTTGAGGGCGGGTTCGGTTCGGCCGTCCTGGAGTTCATTGAGAGGACCGGTATTAAAGGCATAAGAGTGCGCAGGATAGGCCTTCCCGACAAATTCATAGAACACGGCAAACGCCCCGAGCTATTTTTAAAGTATAACTTGACACCCGACGCCATTTGCGATGTAATTATAAGAGAGGTTATTTAAAAACTTTTGCGGCGGCACTAGAATGTGCTGTGGCTCGTGGCTCGTGGTTCGCAGGTACGCGAAATTTTGGACCATGCCAAAATTTCGCTCGGTAAAATTTCTCGTACGCTGCCTCGAAATTTTAACGACCTGCTCACCACTCGCCCCATCACATTCCGATAGAGCAGAAAATTTTAAATAGCAAGGGTGAACTGGGAGAAATGGCTAAAATAAAGATAAATAAAGACAGATGCAAGGGATGCTACTTATGTGTCGTGAACTGCCCGCAGGGCCTGATAAAGGTCTCGCAGGAGCTGAACGTAAAGGGCATAAAACCGGCTGTTTTTAGCGCGAGCAGGAAGTGCACCGGCTGCGGCATGTGCGCGCTTATCTGCCCGGATCGCGGAATAATCATATACAGGTAAATATATGGCACAAAAGATACTGATGTGCGGAAATGAGGCGTGTGGCGAAGGCGCAGTTCTTGCCGGGTGCTCGTTCTATGCGGGATATCCGATAACACCCCAGAACGAACTTACGGCGCACATGGCAAAGCGGATGAACGAAACAGGCAAGGTGTTTATTCAGGCCGAATCCGAACTTGCCGCTATAAACATGGTATTCGGCGCAAGCGCCGCAGGCGTAAGGGCCATGACTTCTTCGTCGAGCCCGGGCATCAGCCTGAAACAGGAGGGCATATCTTATCTTGCCGGGTGCGAACTTCCGTGCGTGATCGTCAATGTCCAAAGAGGCGGCCCGGGGCTGGGGAATATCGCTCCGTCCCAGGGGGACTATTTTCAGGCGGTGAAAGGCGGAGGCCACGGCGATTACAAGCTGATCGTGCTGGCGCCTGCATCTGTCCAGGAAATGCTGGAATATACGCGCCTTGCGTTCGATCTTGCCGACAAATACAGGAATCCCGCCTTTATTTTATCCGACGGTTTATTGGGGCAGATGATGGAGGCCGTGCAATTGACGAACGAAAGCGTTAAAAAGTACGAAGTGGCCAAGCCATGGGCGCTTACAGGTTGCAAGGGCAGGCAGCCGAACATAATAAGATCTCTGTTGCTGGGGGACGGGGCGCTGGAGGCGCACAATAAAAAATTGCAGGACAAATTCAACAAGATAAAAGAGGCTGAGGTAAGGGCCGAGACATTTAACCTGAAGGACAGTGAAATCGTTTTAGTGGCGTATGGTTCGGTTGCCAGGATAGCTAAGTCGGCGATGGTTAAAGCCCGTTCCAAAGGTTTAAAAGTCGGCCTCATAAGGCCTATAACGCTGTGGCCGTTCCCGGATAAATTGATAAATGACGCGTGCGAAAGAATAAAAAAAGTGCTGGTCATAGAGCTGAGCGCAGGGCAGATGGTGGAAGATGTGAGGCTCGCTGTTTACGGCAAGGCAAAGGTGGATTTTCACGGCAGGATGGGCGGCGGCATTCCGACGGACGAAGAAATATTGCAGAAGATAGAGGCTATTTAGCTGTAAGCCGTAAGCCGTAAGCTTTAAGATATAAGTTAAAAATATGAAGAAGAAAAAGATGCAAAAAAAGAAGAACCACACAATAAAGAAACCGGTTATTGAACCGGCGGAGACCTTTTTTAACCAGCCGCTGTCGCTCCGGGATGCCGAGAACCACTATTGCGCAGGGTGCGGCCACGGTATAGTACACAGGCTTGTCTGCGAAGTAATAGATGAATTCAATATAAGGGAAAGGACGATAGCTGTTGCGCCGGTGGGATGCGCTGTTCTGGCCTATGATTATTGGAACTTCGATGTCGCGGAGGCCGCGCACGGCAGGACTCCCGCAGTTGCTACAGGCATAAAGAGGGTAAGGCCCGAG
>JAKLDX010000070.1 GCA_022703295.1 Candidatus Omnitrophota bacterium | reverse complement strand
ACCGTAACAACCAAAAATCCCTTTAGCACATCCACTATGAGCGTTATTATTGCCGGGGCCTTTCCTACGGTCCTCAGCACGTTGGTGGCGCCTGCATTTTTCGATCCCACCTGCCTGATATCTACGCCCTTCAGTATCTTTGCCAGGATAAAGCTCGTCGGGAATGAGCCGATGATATACGCCGTAATGACCGCGGCTATAAAAATAAAAACCTGTATCATGTTATACCGCTTTCTTTAAAACTGAATTATTTTCATTCAACATCTTGCTGCCTTTCCATATATAATCAATGCCGGATAAAGCTGTCATAACTACAGCTGTGTTCCATACCAGATAAGAATATTTGAACTGGACCAGTATGCTGACTATGGTTATCATCTGAAAGAATGTGGTCACCTTACCTATTATACTCGGCGAGACTTTTATGTCTCCTTTCAGCATATAGACCATCACCGACCCCAGGACTATTATGACATCCCTGGAGATAACTATTATAGGAACGTAAGGAGGAAATTTAATCTGTAGAGACGGGCTCTTCGCCAGTATAAGGCATATGTAGGCGCTTAGTAAGAGGAGCTTGTCCGCTATCGGATCCAGAATAGTACCGAGCTCGGTCTTCTGTTTCAGGCCCCTGGCTATTGCCCCGTCCAGGCCATCCGATATGATAGCTAAAATAAACAGGCCCAGCGCTATGTCCAATCTGGAATATATTACCGCGGCTATGAAAAACGGGATCAGTATTATCCTTGCAGTCGTTATCTTATTTGCCAGGTTCACACGCAAGCCCTTTCTTTGGTTTTAAAGAGTTACTTGATTATCTTGAGCCTCGGAAGCGGCCAGTATATCAGAACCGCCTTGCCCACAAGATTTTTCTTAGGCACAAACCCCCAGTATCTGGAGTCCCTGGAACTGGCGCTGTTGTCGCCCAGAACAAAATAGCTATCCTTAGGAACCTGTATGGGGCGGCCTTCCGCTCCGTACTCTCCACCGTTATAATAGTATACAGCCCTTATGGAGGCCGGCTCAGTTAAGGCCTTATTATTAAGGTATACCCTTCCGTCCCTTATCTCGACCGTCTCGCCGCCGAAAGCAATAAGCCTTTTCACAAAATCCTTCTTCGGTTCTTCCGGAGATATGAAAACTATAATATCGCCTCTCTTGGGCTGCTTGGAATAAGGCACCGGCAATTTTATATTCACGAACGGTATCCGGGCGCTGTACAGGAATTTATTCACGAATATCCTGTCACCAACCTTGAACGTAGGTATCATAGAACCGGATGGTATCTTGAATGCCTGAATAAGGAAGGTCTGTATTATCGTACCTATTATAATCGCTATTAGAGCGGCCTCGCCCCATTCCTTTATCTGGATCTTTATATTTTCTTTCATCTTTACCTTTCGTTACGCTTTTAGGGCAGCCAGAAAAGCTTCGTGCGGTATGTCTATTTTGCCGAATTGCTTCATACGCTTCTTGCCTTCTTTCTGTTTTTCCCAAAGTTTGCGTTTTCTGGTTATATCGCCGCCGTAACATTTGGCGGTAACGTTTTTGCCGACAGCCTTGATCGTCTCGCGCGCTATCACCTGCCCGCCTATGGCAGCCTGTAAAATTATCTGAAAGAGGTGCCTCGGGATATTCTCTTTCAGCTTCTCTATCACCGCCCTGCCTTTAACATACGCCTTGTCCTTATAGACCAGCGACGAAAAAGCGTCATAGACCTCGCCGTTTATCAGTATATCGAGCTTCGCTATCTTTGTCGGCCTATAGTCCAGAAGTTCGTAGTCGAGCGATCCGTAGCCCTTGGTCACGGACTTGATCTTGTCATAGAAGTCTATGATAACTTCCGAAAGAGGAAGGTTGTAAATTATCTGCACCCTGTCCTCGTCGAGATATTCCGTCGATACATACGAACCGCGCCGGGACTCCGAAAGTTCAAGGATATTCCCCATAGATTCTTTCGGCGTTATTATGAATGCCCTGACGTAAGGCTCTTCGACATCGTCTATTTCGGCAGGGCTTGGCAGTTTCATGGGATTGTCCACTTCCGCTACTTCGCCGTTTTTCTTTTTAACCTTATATACAACGCTCGGCGTAGTCACCACTAAATTCAGGTCGAACTCTCTCTCCAGCCGCTCCTGGATTATTTCCATATGAAGAAGCCCCAGAAAACCACACCTGAACCCCATGCCCAATGAAACGGATTTTTCCGGTTCGTAAATAAACGAGGCGTCCGACAGCCTGAGTTTCTCCATGGCCTCTTTAAGAGCCGAAAAATCGGCGCTGTTAGCGGGATATATGCCGCTGAAGACCATAGGATGGACTTTCTTGTATCCCGGCAGCGGAGCCGCGGCAGGATTTTCCGCATATGTAATCGTGTCGCCGACAAATACTTCCCTGGCATCCCTTATATTACAGGTGATGTAGCCGACCTCTCCGCAGGAGAGCTCGTCGACCTGCTGCTCCCTGGGATTGAATATCCCGACTTCGAGGACTTCATAAACGCTGTTATTCGACATCATCATTATTTTCATCTTCTTGCGGATAATGCCGTTCGTGAGCCTTACCAGTATTATAACGCCTTTGTATGTATCGAATTTGGAATCGAATATAAGGGCCTGGAGAGGGTTTGTGACTTCGCCGCTCGGCGGCGGCATTCTCTCCACGACCGCTTCCAATATCTCAGCCGTACCCTTGCCCTGTTTCGCGCTTGCCAATAAAATATTATCCTCATCCAGGTCCAGTATCTTGGATATCTCGTGCTTTACTTTATCTATCTGCGCGCTGGGAAGGTCTATTTTATTTATGACCGGTATTATGACGAGATTGTGCTCCATGGCGAGATAGAGGTTCGCGACCGTCTGCGCCTCTACGCCTTGTGCGGCATCTACGACAAGCAGAGCGCCTTCGCAGGCGCCTATCGACTTGGAGACCTCATATGTGAAATCGACATGGCCGGGAGTATCTATGAGATTCAGCTCATATGTCTTGCCGTCTTTGGCTTTATAATTTATCCTTACGGCGCTTGCCTTTATGGTTATGCCGCGCTCCCTTTCAAGGTCCATATCGTCAAGGAGCTGGTCATGGAACTCTCTTTCGCTTATAGCGCCGGTAAATTGCAGTATCCTGTCGGCAAGAGTGGACTTGCCGTGGTCAATGTGCGCTATTATAGAGAAGTTGCGTATTAAGGATTTTTCCATATTTAGACGCTGAGCGCTATCTTCCTTCCTTCTTCCAGTACGGCAAGGGCCTTCTTTTCGTTTGAGGCTTCGGAATAGACCCTGAGTATGGGCTCTGTCCCGGAAAGCCTCAACATGAGCCACGACTTGTCGTCGCAGATAAATTTGTAGCCGTCTTTTTTATTGATATCGACTATTCTTTTACCCAGAATATCCTTGGGGGGATTGGTTTTCAGTAATTCGATCAGTTTGGCTTTTTTATCGTCGGGCAGCCTCATGTCCAGCCTTTTGTATTCGAACGTCCCGTACTCCTTGTCGATGGCATTCAATATATCCAGCATCTTCTTCTTTCGCATCGCCATCATCTCCAGGAGGAGCAGTCCCGAAAGCACGCCGTCCCTCTCGGGAATGGAATTCTTGAACGCCACTCCACCCGTCTCTTCACCGCCGATCAGGACATCCTCTTTTATCATCAGATCACAGATATATTTGAATCCGACCGGCGTCTCATGCATCTTTAAATTATATTTTTTGCATATCTTCTCGATGAGGAACGTGCCGCATAAAGTTTGTACCACATCCCCTCTCATCTTCTTGTCTTCCAGCAAATGCAGAAGTAACAGCGTCATCACCTTGTGGCCGGTCAGTATCTTGCCGTTCGGCAACGCGACGCCCAGCCTGTCCGCGTCCCCGTCTGTAGCAAGGCCGAGGTCATATTTGCCTGTCTTCGTCTTCAGCGCCATCTCATCCATATTAGGCGACTTCGGTTCGGGGTTTATCCCGCCGAATCCCGGATTGCGCTCATTGTGTATGGTGTCCACCTTGCACTTTCCGCCCTTAAGTATCATCGAGATGTAGTCGTCTCCCGTGCCGTACATCGAGTCGACCAGTATCTTCAGGTTTCTTGATTTCAGGAGTTTTATATTTACGTATTTTTTAACGAATTCCAGGTGCTTCGGGATAATATTTTCCATCCCGATCATACCGGCGGATTTGAGTTCTTTCAGTGGCTGGAACTTAATTTCGCTCTTACCCAAATACGATTCGAACTGTTTTGTTATGTCCGGGCCTGCCGAACCGCCGTAATATGCCTTGAACTTTATGCCGTTATATATGGCGGGATTATGGCTCGCGGTTATCATTACGCCGCCCATCAGGCTTCTGTCTTTTATCGTAAAGCTGACTGAAGGCGTCGGGGTGGGCCTGTCGGAAAGGATAACCTTTACGCCGTTTGCCGCAAGTACGCACGCTATAAGTTCCGCGTATTTATCGGACAGGAACCTTGTGTCATATCCGATAACGATCCTCTTGTCCTTGACCTTTGAACCCGGCCCCTTATCATTTAATATATAATCCGCCATCGACTGGGCGACCTTCTTTACATTATCGAATGTAAAATCATCGCTTATTACCGCACGCCAGCCGTCAGTCCCGAATTTTATCTCTCCCATTTAAGCCCCTCCTCTTAATTTTTTTATAGCCTGCGCGTAATCCTTTGCCCCGAACACCGATGTCCCCGCAACAATTATATTGGCCCCGCTCTTTATGACTTCGGCAGCCGTTGATTCGTTCACGCCGCCGTCCACCTCTATGTCTTTTTTGAAGACCTTACGGACCTCTTCTATCTTCGGCAGGCAGTCGAACATGAATTCCTGCCCTCCGAAGCCCGGCTCCACCGTCATGACGAGGACCATGTCGACCATGGGAAGTATCGTCTCCAGCCTTTTCACTTCCGTCTTAGGCCTTATGGAAATTCCGGCTTTCTTTTTAAAATATTTTATCAGCCTTATTATCTCTTTCGGGTCCTCTTCGACCTCTATATGGAACGTTATTATATCGGCGCCGGCCTTAGCGAAACTCTCCACATAGTCTTCCGGATTTTTTATCATAAGATGCACGTCCAGCGGCAGTTTCGTGACAGGCTTTATGGATTTCACTACAACCGGGCCTATCGTGATATTCGGGACAAAATGGCCGTCCATGACATCAACGTGGATCCAGTCGGCCCCGGCAGCCTGCACATCCTTTATCTCCTGGCCTAATTTTGAAAAATCTGCCGACAGTATGCTGGGGGCTATAAGTATTTTATTCATCTCATTCTCCTCGTCTTTTATAGTTAGCAATTAGGCAATTCTGCGGTAGACAGATACGCTTGCAATTCAACTCTTATTAGCGTCGGTTGCGATTGGGTGTGCCCAATCGCCTAATCGCCAAAATCCATTTCACTGGTTAAATCGCCTAATCGCTCCTGTCTATCACGCCCTCTGAGAGATCATCGAATATACCCTGCCGATGTCCTCGATGGTGATTATACCCACCACCTCATTATTCCTGAAAACCGGCAATGCCCTGCACCCGGACTCCGACATGGCATTCTGCGCTTTTATCAGGGAGTCGGTATCCTTTACCTTCGGGAATTCGGGCCTCATCACCTCGCCCACTTTTTTCTCGGTGCCGAAACGATGCACTCCTACCATTATGTCCTGTCTCGTTACAAAACCGGCCATCGCGCCGTTATCTATTACCGGAAAATCCTCCTGATGGGAATGGAATATCAGCTCCAGGACTTTTGACAAAGTAGTATCCGGCGTCAAAGTAATAAAATCGCGAGGCAGTATATCGCGAACTTTGAATTTTTTCAAGGTTTCTTTTACATCCACCTGCATCTCTTCACTTGAGGCGGCCGCATATATGAAAATGGCTATGGCTATCAGCATTATATTGAACCTGACTATGCCGAAATAGGCGAATACCAGCGCAAAGAGATGCCCGAAAGTAACGGCGATCCGGGTCGCCTTCTGGTAGCCCAGTTTTATGGCAAGCAGCGAGCGCAGTATCCTGCCGCCGTCCATCGGGAACGCGGGCAGAAGGTTGAACCCTGCCAGTATCAGATTTATCCAGTAAACATATGCGAATGTCAAAGGCCATGTTGCCGTCGAAAGGTTTCCGGTACGCACAAAATCGAGCACTACATCATTTCCCAGCAGATATTTAAGAGGAAAAAAGAAAACCGCTATTATAATTATGTTGGATCAAACTGGATGACATAGAGAAAACACGGGCGCCCATTGAGAAAGATTTCCCCCTTGAGAGTAATTTTTTAAGCCCTATCCATGTTTACGTG
>JAKLDX010000007.1 GCA_022703295.1 Candidatus Omnitrophota bacterium | reverse complement strand
TTTTGGTATTCATGAACCCGAACGTAGACCCGCTCGGAGCCGGTTATACGATAATACAGTCGAAGATAGCTATCGGCAGCGGAGGATTATTCGGCAGGGGCTGGCTCGCAGGAACTCAGAATCAGCTCAATTTCCTTCCCGAGCGCCATACGGATTTCATATTTTCGGTCATAGGGGAGGAGTGGGGTTTCCTCGGGGCAATGGCCCTTGTGCTGCTGTATCTGCTCATAATAAAACGAGCGTTCAATATTGCCAATTCTACAAGCGACATGTACGGAAAAGCGATAGCTTTCGGCATAGGTGTTATGTTATCTCTCCAGGTTATAATAAATATCGGGATGACGGTGGGATTGATGCCGGTAGTCGGTATACCTCTGCCGCTTATCAGTTATGGCGGCTCAAGCCTGCTTACGACGCTGGTCGCGATAGGCCTTCTTCTTAACGTCGGCATGCGGCGTTCTACATTTTAATTTAATATGAAAAATTTAGACGAGCTCTTACTTACAGTACAAAAGCCCGGCAGGTATGTCGGCGGCGAATGGAATTCCGTAAAGAAGGAGTGGACGGAAGACAAGCTGAAGGTTCTGCTTGCCTTTCCGGATGCTTACGAAATCGGGATGAGCTATCTAGGCATGAAGGTACTCTATGGCATGCTTAACGGCCGCGATGACTGTCTGTGTGAAAGAGTTTTCTCTCCCTGGATGGATTTTGAAAAAGTCCTGAGAGAGAACAGCATTGCGCTTTTCAGCCTCGAATCAAGAAAGCCCATAAGCCAGTTCGATGTCATAGGCTTCAGCCTGACATACGAGCTCGGTTATACGAATGTTCTTAATATGCTGGACCTAGGCGGGATACCGAAAAGATCATCAGACAGAAGGAGCGAGGACCCGCTGATTATAGCCGGAGGACCTGCGTGCTACAATCCGGAACCGATGGCGGATTTCATCGATGCCTTTCTGATCGGCGACGCTGAAGAGGCGATCCTGGAGATAGTCGATGTGTGTAAGGGCAGAGGTAAAGGGGATGTGGCGAGGATAAAGTTATTACGAAGCCTGGCGGGAATAAAAGGGGTGTATGTACCGTCCTTATACAAAATAGAATATAATCAGGACAATACGATAAAGCAATTTTCGCCGACCGATGAAGCGATCCCGAAGATCATAGAAAAGAGATTTGTGAAATCGCTGGATTCGGCGTTCTATCCGGTTAATCAGGTGGTTCCCAATATTCAGGTGGTGCATGACAGGCTGGTCCTGGAAATAATGCGCGGCTGTAAACACGCGTGCAGGTTTTGCCAGGCAACCACCACATACCGCCCGTGCCGCGAAAGGACTAAGGGTGAAATCCTGAAATTGGCGAAAGAATCGTACGAGGCGACCGGCTACGATGAGATCTCCCTGTTATCGTTATCCACGGGGGATCATTCGCAGGTAACGCAAATCATCAAAGAGCTTAATGAGGTCTTCAGCAGGAAGTGCGTCTCCGTGTCCGTTCCGTCACTTAGGGTGGAGGACGCCCTTAAGGGGTTGCCGGCGCTGGTATCCGAAGTCAGAAAGGCCGGCCTTACCTTTGCCCCCGAAGCCGGCAGCGCGTGCCTGCGTAAAATAATAAACAAGAACATAGAAATAGAAAAATTATCGGAAAGCGTCGGGGAGTCTTTCAGGCTGGGGTGGCGCCGGATCAAATTATATTTTATGATAGGCCTGCCATCCGAAAGAGATGAAGACATTTTCGATATAGCCGCGATGGCAGTCCACATATCAGATCTTAAGAAAAAAGTAGACGGCCGGCCGGCCCAGCTGAGGGTCAGTATCAACGCATTTATCCCAAAGCCGCATACGCCGTTCCAATGGGAAGCTATGGATGGCATAGACGAATTAGAACGGAAGAGGGCGCTGCTCAGAGATGCCATGAAATCCAGGTTCATTGAGCTGGATTTTCATTCTTTCCAGATGAGCTATCTGGAAGCTGTCCTTTCGAGGGGGGACAGGAGGCTTTCGGATGTAATATACGAAGCGTGGAATGCCGGTGCCCGTTTTGACGGATGGGGCGACCTGTTTAATCTGAAGACATGGCTTTCGGCATTTGAAAAGGCGTCTGTGGATCCGTCCTTTTATGTAGGCAGGAAACGGGGCCTGAGCGAGATCCTGCCCTGGGATTTTATAACCGTCGGCCTCTCCAGGCAGTTTTTTGAGAAAGAAGCCGGTGTCTTGGAAAAGCCGCTAATTTGACAATTGACAATACGTATAGTATACTTTGCTTAAAATTATATTATATCTGATTCTACTATTATATATTGTTTGACTATAGCCGAAGGAGGCGCGTATGAAGCTTTTCAAAAAAATGAAGATGGTTCATAAAGGGCTTAGATACAAGCTGATGCTTGCATTCGCCTTAATGTCCATAATACCGCTGCTGGCATGTATGTATGTAATATCGCTTTATGCCTTTCCTCACCAGGAAAATCTCATTAACATCTCGGGTGTCGTCCTGATGTCCCTTGTCGTGGCCTTGCTCGGGCTGCTCCTGGCAAAAGGCCTCGTTGATCCTGTCATTGACATGGCCATAGAGGCCAAGATAATAGCGAACGGAGAATTCGGGCGCCGCCTGCCTGTCTCAGGCGATGACGAGGTCGGTAACCTGGCGGAATCCATAAATACTATGACGCAGAGGATAAAGTCCAACCTTGACGAATTGAAGAGCTACGGGCAGAAGATGAGGGAGATAAACATAGATGTGCATAAAAAAGTGCTGGCGCTGTCGAGCCTTTTACAGATCGGCGATATAATATCCGCCGGCGCCATACAGCTTGACTCCGTCCTGGAGTTGGCGGTTGAAAAGTCCGCGATGATTTTCGATAACGGTTTCAGCGTTCTGTACATGGCCAAGGACGAAACCGGGGATTTCACGGAAAGGCTGGCATACGGGATAGAGGAGGAAGGGCTCAAGGAATTGGCGATAAAGAGAAGCGGCCAGGGTGTATTTGAAAAAGTTCTGGCCGAGCGTTCGATATTTATATTAGATAAAAGTACGAAACTGACCAGAGAATTGGAGGAATTCAGGGCCTTATATCATGTCGTGAACTTGCTTGCCATTCCGATATTTTCAGGCAAGAAAAACCTTGGGCTGTTTGTGATAGGGAATAAGCTCGAAGATTATAAATATAAAAATGACGATATGGACCTCGCCAAAGTTTTCGCGAAGCAGATAACGATCGCTATAGAAAGCGATATGCTTGACAAGAAGACGAAAGAGCTTGCGATAAAGGACGAGCTTACCGACCTTTACAACAAAAATTTTATAGTATCGCGCCTGGAGGAAGAAATAAAGCGCGCCATATTCTACCAGAGGCCCTGCTCGTTCATCGTATTGAACGTGGATGATTTTGATAAATTCCGGAAGACGCACGGCGAGCTGGATGCCGAGGAGGTCCTGCGAAGGATAGCGAAATTACTGAAGGACAATACGGTCCCGATAGGAAAATTGGGAAGGATAGGCGGGGATGAATTCGCGATGATCCTGCCAGAGAAGAATAAGAAAGAAGCCTGCGGCATCGCGGAGGATATAAGGAAGAAAATAGAGGGCACTCCGCTTTTAAAAAATAAGAACGTAACATTAACCGTTAGCGTAGGGGTCAGCGAAAATCCGATCGATGGCGTGACGAGCGACGAGCTGCTTAAGAAAGCCATGGAGGCTATCAGGAACGCAAAGTCGTCCGGAAAGAACAAGGTTGTGGCGTAATGCCGGAAGGAGCGTGGCAGAAATATGCACCATAATATAAAGTCGTTATTAAAACTGATGAGCGATAAAACCGCGTCGGACCTTCATATAACGGCGGGCTCGACTGTTCAGATGAGGATAGACGAGGTCCTTGTCCCTGTCGACGATTATATACTGACCGCGGAAGAATCCCGCGAGCTGACATTCAGCATGCTTAGCGAAGAACAGATAAAGAAGTTCGAGCGCGACCTTGAGCTGGACATCGCGTTCGAGGTAGAAAAAATAGGCCGTTTCAGGGTAAACGTTTTCAGGCAAAGAAGCAACGTCTCCTCTTCGATAAGGTTGATACCTCACGAGATCTGGACATTTGAACAATGCGGCCTTCCGGTAAATGTTGTAACCGGCCTGTGTAAAAGGCCTAAAGGGCTTGTCCTCGTTACCGGAGCGACCGGTAGCGGAAAATCTACCACCCTCGCATCCATGGTAGACTGGGTAAACCAGAACAAGGCGTGCCATATAGTGACGATCGAGGACCCGATAGAATTTGTCCATAAAAATAAAAAGGCCATAGTGAACCAGCGCGAACTCTTCAGCGATACCCACTCATTTCCTGAAGCGCTGAAACACGTCTTGAGGCAGGACCCCAACGTTATTCTCATAGGCGAAATGAGAGATCTTGAGACCATCGAATCGGCCATGATAATAGCGGAGACCGGACACCTTGTGTTCGCGACATTGCACACTTCTGACTGCGTTCAGACAATAAACAGGATAATAGACGTATTTCCGGCCCATCAGCAGTCGCAGATAAGGACCCAGCTCTCGTTTGTCCTGTTATCGATACTTTCACAGCAGCTGATACCTAAAGCAAAGGGGTCGGGAAGGGTTCTTGCCATGGAGGTTTTGATAGCGACTCCCGCGGTGCGAAGTCTTATAAGGGAATCAAAGATGCACCAGGTCTATTCCGTCATACAAACTTCACAGAAAGACGGCATGAAGACGATGAACCAGTCGCTCTACGAGCTTTGCGATAAGAAGGAGATCTCTTTTCAGGACGCGCTGGACCGCACTATGGACGAGGATGATCTCAGGCGGCTCTTCAAAAAATAGGGATAATTTATGGCTCAGGCAAAACGTATAGTATCCAAACAGCTGGGGGAGCTGCTGATCGAAAGAGGCATCATAAATCAGGCCCAGCTTGCCAAAGCCCTTAAAGTCCAGGAGGAAAAGGGCGGGCTCATCGGGCAGATACTTGTAATGCTCGGATTCGCCAAAGAGGAGGAGATAGCCCAGGCGCTTACAGTCCAATACGGCTTTCCTTACCTTCCGCTGGAATTTTACGATATAAACAGCGATGCGATAAAGCTTGTCCCGGAAAACGTGGCGAAGCAGTATAACCTTATAGCGATAGATAAGATAGGGGATCTATTGACCATAGCCATGTCAAATCCGCTCAACCTCCAGGCCGTCGAAGACATAGAGATGATCACAAGCTGTAAGGTCCAGGTATTCGTCAGCACGATGACCGATGTGAACAACGCCATAAAAAAATATTATGAGAAAAAATAATTTATGATCGTAGGATTAAAAGAAAAACTCAGCAAAATTCTCGCGGATAAAAATCTTGTCAAGACGGAAAATCTTGCCAAGGCCCTGGCATTCCAGAAAGAAAAAGGCGGGTCGCTGAGCGACATATTGGTTGACCTGGGGTACATATCCAGGAGCGACCTCATGATAGCGCTGAGCCAGGAGCTTGGGATACCGCCGATAAACCTGTCGCGCTATAAGATAAATCCCGTAGTGATAAAACTGATCCCTAAAAAAATAGCCAGGCAATACAAGATCCTCCCGATCTCGAAGATGGGCGATACCCTTACTATTGCCATAGCCGATCCGCTGAATGTGTTCGCGATAGACGATATAAAAGCGCTTACCGGATTCAAGATAAATCCTATTATAACAACGGAAAAAGACATACTTGATGCCATGGGGCAGTACTATGACGAGAATGCTTACGTCGCCATAGAGAAGATAGTGGAAGACATGGCGGAAGAAGACGAGGTAAGGCTTTTGGAAAAAGCCGCCCAGGATGAGGAGCTCGGTTTTCAGAGCGCTACGGATATATTAAAGATGACGCAGGACGCGCCGGTCGTAAAAATAACCAATTTATTTTTATCCGAGGCGGTGAATCTGCGCGCCAGCGATATTCTTATCGAGCCGCTTGAGAACGACCTGAGGATAAGGTACAGGGTGGACGGCATATTCAGGGAGGGCAGGCGTGTTCAGAAGGCCCTGCACAATGCCGTAGTTTCCAGGCTGAAGGTCATGTCGGACCTTGATATAGCCGAGCGCCGGCTGCCGCAGGACGGCAGATTCAAGGTTAAGCTGCGCGGCGGCGAAGTGGATTTCAGGATATCAGTCCTTCCGTCAAGCATGGGAGAAAAAGTGGCGCTGAGGATACTCGATAAGTCTCAGGCTATGCTCGATATAGAAAAGCTCGGGTTCGATAAAAAATCACTGGACGAGATACGCAAGGCTGCGGCCAGGCCGCACGGCATGATACTTATGTGCGGCCCCACAGGCTGCGGCAAGACCACAACTCTTTATTCGATACTCGAACACGTAAATTCTCCGGAGAAGAACATAGTTACGGTGGAGGACCCCGTAGAATATCTGATAGAAGGCATAAATCAGGTAACTGCGCGGCCCGATATAGGGCTGACATTCGCAGGCGCGCTCCGGTCTATTCTGAGGCAGGATCCCAACGTAATAATGATAGGCGAGATAAGGGATTTTGAGACGGTTGATATTGCCATAAAAGCGGCCCTGACAGGCCATCTGGTATTGAGTACGCTGCATACTACTACAGCGACGGGGTCGATAATAAGACTTGTGAATATGGGTGTAGAACCTTTTTTGCTTACATCATCTCTGATAGCCGTCGGCGCGCAGAGGCTCGTCAGGCGTATATGCCCCACATGCAAAGAGCCCTATGAGGTCAGCAAGGACACGATTGAAAAGCTGGGTATAAAGCCCGAATCGGGCAAAGTCACATTTTATAAAGGTAAGGGCTGCGTAAATTGTTTCGGAAGCGGTTATAAGAGCAGGGTGGGGATCCTCGAAGTCCTGATGCTGACTCCGAAGATAAAATCATTGATACTGGAGGGTTCCCAGGAATACAAGATAAGGGAGCAGGCAAGGCAGGAGGGAATGGTCACGCTGCGTGAGAACGGGATGATAAACGTCATGAACGGAGTAACGACTATCGAAGAAGTGGTGCGTGTTACGGTCGGAGAACAGGATCTGGATACGGTGTAAACTATGGTCGAATCATTAAAAGACAAATTGATCGATATACTGATAAACGGAAAACTTATCAAGCAGAAAGACCTTGATAAGGCGCTTGCTATCCAGAAGAAATCCGGAGGGAATCTGGGTAAGATATTGGTCGATCAGAACCTCATTTCCCAGAAGGACCTTATGCTGGCCCTTAGCCGGCAGCTGAGCATACCGCCGATAGACCTGTCAAAATATAAAATAGACAGAAAATTGATACAGCTTATACCCGAGAGAGTCGCCAGGCAGTATCTGATAGTGCCGATATCCAGACTGGCAAACATGCTCACAGTGGCGATGGCCGACCCTTTGAATATTCTGGCTATGGACGATCTTAAAATGCTTACCAGCTATAAGATAGAGCCCATCATAGCGACATCAAACGACATAACGGAGGCGATCAATACTTACTATGGGCTGAATACACAGGATATGGCGAAGATACTGGATGAGGCGCCTTCCGATATTGTCGTGGAAGGTACAGAAGAAGAGAAAATAGATGTCAGCGGAGTTATAGAGGAAAGCAAGAGCGCCCCCATAGTTAAGATTGTCAGCCTTATTTTAAATGAGGCTATGAAGAGGCGCGCCAGCGATATACACATCGAGCCTTTTGAAAAATCCCTTAAGGTGAGATACAGGATAGACGGCGCCCTGCACGAGGCGCTGACCCTTCCGAAAAAGAACCAGAATGCCGTAATAGCGCGCCTGAAAATAATGTCCAAGCTGGACATAACGGAAACGCGGATGCCGCAGGACGGCCGCTTTAAGATAAGCTTCGAAGGCAAGGAGATAGACTTCAGGGTCTCCATACTGCCGGTCGCTTTCGGCGGTAAAATAGTTTTGAGGGCGCTTGATAAATCAAGCTTGAGTATAGGCCTTGAAAAACTCGGGTTCCTGCCGGAGCCGCTGGCTACTTTCAAGACCGCTCTTGCCAATCCTTACGGGATGATCCTGGTCACGGGCCCTACGGGGAGCGGAAAATCGACCACGCTTTATTCCGTGATAAACCAGATGAACACGTCGGACAGGAATATAATAACCCTGGAAGACCCCGTAGAATACGAGGTGGATGGCATTACCCAGATACAGGCAAAGCCGGAGATCGGGCTTAGCTTTGCGAACGGGCTGAAGTCGGTCCTGAGGCAGAGCCCGGACATAGTCATGGTCGGCGAGATAAGGGATTTTGAAACCGCCGATATAGCCATAAAAGCATCACTCACCGGGCAGCTCATTTTAAGCACGCTTCACACGAATGACGCGGCAAGCGCCATAACAAGGCTTATAGATATGGGGGTGGAGCCGTTTCTTGTCGCCTCGAGCCTTGTGATGTCGTCGGCCCAGCGCCTTGCCCGCAAGATATGCCCGAATTGCAAAGAGGAAGTAGAGATACCCGATAAGGTGCTGGAAAGGGCCGGGCTGGGCCATGCGGAAATCGCGAAGATGAGCAGCAAGAAATTTTTTTCGGGGAAAGGGTGCCAGAAATGCAATAAAACGGGTTATTACGGAAGGCTGGCGATACTCGAGGCGCTGTTATTGGATGACAGGATACGGGATATGATAGTCAAGAAGACCTCCAGCGACGAGATAAAGGATTACGCGATAAAAAATCTGAAGATGATGACGTTAAGGGATAACGCCTTGATTAATTTTGTAAACGGTATAACGACACTTGAAGAAGTGTTAAGGGTAACCTCAGAGGATTAACATGGCACAATTCAAATACGTAGCAAAGGATCAGGATGGCAAGAGCCTTGCGGGGGTGATAGAAGCGGCTAACCGCGCAGAGGTGATCGATATTTTGCGCAAAAAAGACATAATAATAATTTCCGTAGAGGCGACAGCCGGCAAATCGAAAATGCCAAGGATATTTTCGTCAAAAAAGAAGATTAAATTAGATGATCTGGTCATATTCGCGCGCCAGCTTGCGACTATGGTTGACGCAGGCATTCCGCTCGTCGGAGCGCTGGATATACTGGGCGAGCAGATGGACAACAAGACATTCAGCGAAATAATAATATCAATGCGCCGCGATGTCGAGACGGGGTCAAGCCTGTCCGAGGCAATGGCCAGGCATAAAAATGCGTTCTCTCCTCTTTTCATAAACATGGTGAAGGCGGGAGAGGCGAGCGGAATGTTAGATGAGATATTGAATCGCCTGGCGGAATATCTCGAGAAAACAAACTCTATACAGAAGAAGGTGCAGTCGGCCCTGGTCTATCCGGCGATAGTCAGCGGCATGGCGGTGGGGATCACTCTATTCTTGCTTATAAAAGTAATACCTATATTCCAGACGGTCTTTGAGGGTTTCGGCGCGCAGCTTCCCGGCCCAACCATGTTTTTGATAGGCGTTAGCAATCTTCTCCGTAAGTACTTTGTCTTTACCGCTATAGCCATTGCGGTCATCAGCATTGCTATCGCCAGGTACGCAAAGACGGAAAAAGGGAAGATGAAGATCGATTTTGTGCTTTTGAACATGCCCATATTCGGTATACTTTTCAAAAAAGTCGCCATCAGTAAATTTACGCGCACCCTGTCGACGCTGATAAAGTCCGGAGTGCCGATCCTTTCGGCCCTTGAAATAGTAGGCAAGACATCCGGTAATAAGGTTGTCGAAACCGCGATAGCCAATGTCCGTAACAACGTCCGCGAAGGCGAGAATATCGCGGAACCCTTGGCTAAATCCAAGATATTCCCGCCGATGGTTACGAGGATGGTTTCGGTCGGAGAGCAGGCCGGTGAGCTTGAAAAGATGCTTTCCAAGATAGCCGATTTTTACGATGAACAGGTCGACGCTGCCGTAAGTGCCCTTACAAGCATGATAGAGCCGCTAATAATAGCTTTTCTCGGCATAGTGATAGGATCTATCGTGGTCTGTATGTTCCTGCCTATATTCAAGGTCACCTCTATTGCCGGAGGCGGATAATTGTGTATAAAACCTGTCAGGCTAAGGTTTTTAATAAAATCCCGTAGGGGGTGGCATCGTCTTCGGCGAACCATTGATCAATGATATTTAGCGGAAATTTGGCTACCTTGACAAAGGTTAAAATATAGGGTATACTTATAATGGAAGGTCGAAAGAGGGGATTAAAGGTTTTTCGCCATAATAAATAATTTCAGGCGCACATTTTCTCCAAGTAGGCCTCCAGAGGCTGTAACATTAAGCGGCACAATATGATGAACATATTGTGCATAGGCCTTTTTGGAGATTTTTTTTAAGAATATACCCAATTTTGGGGGAAAGGAAGGTGATAATTATGATGATAAAGATGAATAGGAAAGGCTTTACGCTTGTAGAAATAATGATAGTAGTCGCAATTATTGGTTTATTAGCCGCGATAGCCATTCCGAACTTCGTCCAGGCAAGAAAGAAAGCACAGACAAACGCTTGTATAGCGAACCTGAAACAGATTCAGGGCGCTGTCCAGGTGTGGGCCATTGATACCGGCGCTGCTTCAAACGCGACACCGACAACGGCTGATCTGGTGCCTAATTATATAAAGGCTTGGCCGAAAGAGGGGACGTCTACTTATGGCGTTCCGGCTGTTAACGCAGATCCAAGTTGTCCGGCAAGCAATACGGACCACCATCTGTAACAGCTAGGTTGGAAATATTCGGCTAAAAGTGAGTGAACCGGCTCTTTTAAATTATTTGAAAGAGCCGGTTTTTTTATTGTGCTTCTTGACAAAGCAATTTCAATGTGCTAAATTTATATTAATATTAATTATTAGCATATATCATAAGAATATTAAATGACAAAATCCTCACAACGGGCTTATACGCTGGTAGAGATAATGGTCGTGGTTGCGATAATCGCGATCTTCCTATCCATCGTCCTTCCGAGTTACGTAAAAGCAAGCAGGGCCTCGGCGAAAAATATCTGCATAAACAATCTCCAGAAGATAGATGCCGCAATAGACCAGTGGGCTTTTGATAACAGGGTCTCCGCGGGCACGCTCCCGACAAAAGAACATGAGCTGGAGATATATACTTACGTTAAGGGCGGAAAGCCCAGATGCCCGTCAAGCGGAGAATATACGATATATAAAGTGAATGACAGGCCTCAGGTTAAATGTAGCAGGGAAGACGAAGGGCACAAACTGCCGGAATGAAGATATGGGTTTGAAAAACCGAAAAGGACTTACCTTAATCGAAGCTCTCATAACGATAGTTTTACTGAGCACCCTTGTCGTAGGGACACTGGGTGCTTTTTATATTTCTCAGCTAAGCATTGTGCGCGCCAGGCATAGAATGGTAGCTACTGGGCTGCTGCGGGAGTATATGGAGAAAGAAAAGGGCGCGGGGTATATTTCGGGGGCGTATGCGCTGACAGCAGATACTACGCAAACCGTCGATGGTATTGTGTATACGATTACCAGGAATCCGAATCCGCCGACACTGAACGCGGAAGGAACAGGTGCGAATGCCGCCTATTACAACACGATAAGCCTTATCATTACCTGGACCGAAACCCAATATGGGCCCGGCGGAAATTTAAATTGCAGTGAAAGGGCTGCTACTTATATTGCTCAGCGTTAATCGCATATCGGCAAAAGGCAGAAAAGCATTCACCCTGATAGAGGTTTTGACCTCCAGCTTTATCGTGATGTATCTTTTTCTTGCCGCATGGTCGATGTATATGATCGGTTGGCGCTGGTGGCACGAGGTGGCGCCTATCGCGGAATGTCAGCGCATAGCCAGGGTGGGGCTTTCCAGCGTTATCGAAGGGACGAGGGCCTGGCAGGAGACGATAAGTTCTGTCACCTACAATGGCAAAAGCGGTATAGCGTGGAGTACTCTGACAAAAGCAGATACAACCGCAAACCCCGCTTTCGTAACTCCCGTTCTTTCTGTCCCGGACGCTTCTAGCCCGGGCGTCTATCATAGAATAGATTATAAGCTGGAGCCTGATTCCGTAGCGTCAAACGGGAGGTCTTTTTATGTGAGCACAGATATCGCTACGAATACAAAGGCTATCTATGAAGACGGCGTGAAGATAGCCGCTACCCAGATAAATGCGACGCAAGGGGACGTTGTTTTGTCTTTCGAAAAACCGGATGCCACCTATCCCAATCTCATCAAAGTTACGGTTACCGTTACGAAATCGGTTCCGGGGACCAGGTTCGAAAATGCCCCCGTTACAATAATATATTCGGATTTTATAAACCTTAAAAATGTGTGAACGGATGATCTCAAAAAAAGGGTTTGTCATAATTTTGGTTATAGGGCTGATAGCGGCATTGATCCTGTTGGCGTGGGTGGTCATAGATCTGGGCTGCGGCGAAAGCCTTCAGACCAAAACCCGCAACGATCTGGTAAAGGCTTATTATGTCGCCGAGGCGGGAGCGGAGCGAATGTACGCGAAGTTAAAGAATGTATCAAACATCTCTACCAATAACCCCACATTCCTAATGACGGTGTTCCCGCAGACCATATCTTCAACGACTATGCAGATCGGCTCTACGACCATCGGCAGCTACAGCGCAACGGCTAGCACTACAAGCGACCCTAACACATTCGTCATAGTTTCGAACGGAACGGTGAATGGCCGCACTACCAGGCTGACGGTCAAATACGGCTATACGACATCCTATAATAACGGCGTGCCTGTCGGCTGCGGCGGCAACATAGTCATGGTGGGTCATGGGCCGAGCTGGTGGCCGGCAAGCGTTTCGGCGACCGGCCCGATTGAAGCTAAAGGCACCATAAGCCCCAGCAGTAATTCTAACAGTGTATATGTGCAATATACGGGCGATGTCACGCAGAACAAGACCGACCTATCCACTCCGTCCTTCTGGCTTTATAATAAATTCGATACGACAGGCAATGCTCCGGCTTATAGCGATGCGAACAACGACGGCCGTGTTACGGTGGATGAGGTTCCCGCGACTCCGGCAGAACAGGCAAAATTCGCGGCCAATGACGTCTATCCTCCGGCCAGCGGAAGCACGCTTGCAGGCGACGGCATCATTAATGATAAAGACGCGTTTTTCTATTACTATGCCTATTATCTTAACAATAATAACAGGACCGGCTCGAGCCTCGGCATAAATCCGGGCGGAACCAACTATTATGATCCTTCAAGCGGCACAAAAGATTTCGGGCCCTGGACAGTCCCTGCCGGGACTTCGATCGTTTTCGTGGACGGGAACTCCAGGATATTGTTTAGCGGGACAAACTGGACAACCGGCTCTGCCGACCTGACAATAGTTTCCATGGGCACTACTACGATAGTTGAGCCGATAAACGGCACTGACGACAGATTGACGCTGATCTCTTACGGGGACATATACACCGGCGGTGAAGGGCTGTTCGGTTCAGTAAAGGGAGACCTTGTCATGTATTCATCCGGCGATGTCAACATGGTTTTCGGCGGGAATACGCAGGGTTCTACGTTCGCGAGCCAGAATATGAATGTTGACACCGAGCTGCCTTTCGGGTTATTTGCGCGCCAGATAAAGCAGGGTAGTAATAATTTTGACTGGTCTGATCCGTCCAAAATACCGCTTGGTATCCCGCCTGGCTATCGCCAGGTAGTAAAGAAATTCGAAATCAAGGGCAGTGGCGGAGCCGGCGGATATAAACCGCGTTGGCAGAAAAGGTAAGGGATGTAGAATGAAATCGAAAGACCTTTTTTATATAAATATAGCTCTGTTCGCGGGGCTTATCCTGCTTGTGGTTATTTTATTCAAAACATATGCTCCCGTTCCTTCAGAAACAATAAAGGATATCCAGCCCGTGAAGCCTCCGGTTATTCAGCCTGTTGCTAAAAGCGAGCCCGTCTCTTACGATATTGATAAGGTCAAAGGCAGGCAGCATGCCGGCCCCGCTAAAGAACCAACTAGCCTTAAGGATATGTATGAAGGCACCAGCCAGGAAGATGCAGGCGAAAACATAATAGAGAAATGGAAAACGCTGAAATCGGAAGACAAGACAAGGTTCAAGGACAGTCTCGTCGAAAAAATAGAAAAATACAAAGATATTCTGAAGTCGAATCCCGGCGATCAGGGCGCGAAGGAGTCCCTTTATATAGTCGAGACACTGAAAAAATTAGCCGATAACGATTTTAACGTGGATTTTAAAGAAGCCTCAGCGAAAGAGAAAAAATAACGATATGAAGCAAAAAGCCAGAGTAGGCCTGGATATAGGGACATACGGGGTTAAGATAGTCGAGATCTCCAGCGTAGGCGATAAGAACACGCTGACAGGCCTTGGCATCAAAGAAGTATCCGGCTCTTCAAGGGATGATGTGGCCGGCGTTCTGGCTTCCGCCATGACAGAAGCCGGCATATCGACGAAAGAGGTCGTCGTGTCGGTTTCCGGATCATCGGTGATAGTCAGGTTGATCTCGATGCCTAAAATGCGCGAAGACGAAATGGGTAATGCGGTCAGGTTCGAGGCAGAGAAAGTCATCCCGTTCGATATGAAGGAATGTATCATAGATTTTCAGATATTGAACAAAGAAACTAAAGACAGTAAATTTCAGGTAATCCTGGTAGCCGTCAAAAAAGATCATGTTATGAATAAAATAAAATTGGCGGAGAAGGCAGGATTGAATGCCAGGATAGTTGATGTGGATAATTTTGCCGTAGCGAATTCTTTTATGAAAAATTTCAATGAGGCGGGCACCGATAAAACATTTGCGCTTATTAATATAGGCGCATCCGTCACAAACCTGTGTATTCTGAACGGCGGGGCGCCGCGCCTTCTGAGGGATATAGGCATGGGCGGCAGGGGTGTGACGTCTGCTATAGCTAAGGCTGCGGGTATTGATGCGAAATCGGCTGAAGAGATGAAGGTATCGGCAAAAGACAATAAGGCGGATATAGAGAATTTCATAAAGGCCGGTATAAATAACCTGACAGACGAATTAAAATTATCCTTCAGCTATTACGAGAATCAGTACGGAAGGAATGTGGATGAGATATATTTGTCCGGCGGCGGAGCGATGCAGCCCGGCCTGGATGTTATGCTGCAGGAGATCTTCGGCCCCAAGCCGCATTACTGGGATCCGCTTGGCTTTCTGGAAATAGGCCCTAAAATAGATAAGAACAAACTCGAGCCTGTCAAAGGCTCGTTTGCAGTTGCCGCAGGCTTGGCCCTGAGGGGATAGGTAGTCATGATAGAGATAAATCTGCTTCCAGAAGAATTAAAAAAGAAAATGGGCCGGTTTTCCAATATTGATTTTTCCAAGGTAATGCCGCAAAACTTCCCTCTGAAAAAAATAGCTATCATCGTCATCCTAGCATTTGTAATATCGCAGATAATCCTGTTCCTGATAGGCGCAGGCGCCGCTTCAGAAATAAAAGGCCTTTCCAAGAAGCACGAAGCGATGCTGCCCGGCAAGAAAGAGGCGGACCTGTTGAAAATGCAGGTCGATATCCTTAATAAGAAAGTCAAGGCCATCGACGGCCTCATGAT
Source organism: Candidatus Omnitrophota bacterium (assembly GCA_022703295.1). Taxonomy (GTDB): domain Bacteria; phylum Omnitrophota; class Gorgyraeia; order 2-01-FULL-45-10; family 2-01-FULL-45-10; genus JAKLDX01. The sequence goes on along the minus strand of JAKLDX010000007.1, from coordinate 3,046 downwards.
CAAGCGTTTTAGCTGGGCGAAAAAATTGAGTGCCATAAGCGATTCCATGACCCAGGGCATATGGCTGTCTGACCTGTCGTATGATGAGTATATTGAGGAAAGGATCGCCTCCGCGGGCGAATCCGAAGGTATGAAGCCCAGAAAGGCACAGGCGAAACCTGTCGTTGAGAAGACGCTGGCAAGATACCTGGTTATTACCGGATATGCTTCGCGTATGGGCGGAGAGGGAACTGCCCTGGTGGGTAAGTTCATCCAGGGCCTTAAGGATAACAAGGATTTTTATAAAGATTTCAGCGACATAACACTTGGTTCGATAAAAAGCGACAAGGTGGCGGATCAGGAAGTCATGAGTTTCAAGATCACCTGTTCGTTTAAAACCTGATAAAAGGAAGAGCTTTTAATGTCCGACATATGGAATGACCTGAAAAAAAATCCTAAGCAGACGGCTATATTGATAACCCTTCTGTCCGTAATAGCCCTGATCATATATATCAATTTTGCGCTGCTGCCACAGATAAGAAATGCGATCGGGCAAACAGCAAAAGCAAAGAAGATGCGGTCTGAGATAGTCAGTGCCGAAAAAGACATAAAGGGAATAGGGTTCCTTAAAAATGAGATAATCTCCAATAAGGACAAGATAAATAAGTATGAGAAGATGCTGCCGGCAGAGCAGGAGATACCGAAACTGCTCGAAGAGCTGTCCGATATGGCGAAGGCTGCCAATGTCAAGATAGTCGCCATAACGCCCGCTACAAACAAACCTGCTGCCGCGGGGAAAGGCAGCGTTTACCAGGAGATACCCATACTCATAAGCGCCCGGTCCGGCTACCACGAATTGGGGCACTTCCTTTACAACCTGGAAAATTGCGACAGGTTCATAAAAATTGTAGATATAGAAATAAGGGGCAATAAAGCGAGCCCCAACAGACATGATGTGGAGCTGCTTATAACGACGTATGTATTGCTTACGGAAAAGTAAAAAATGAAAATTAAACATGTGTATTTAATTATGGCCTTGTCCCTGATGTTACCGGCCATCGCCGGAGCGTCTCTTGCCGCAGATGATTTTAAATATGAGGTGCGCGGCAGGCGGGATCCTTTCGTGCCGCTGATCGGCCAGGAAAAAGTCTCATACGTGAAATTGGAAGACGTCTCATCCGCAGAGGAAGTGAAGTTGGAAGGCATAGCGGCTGTAGGGAAAGGCAATATGACGGCAATGCTGAACGGAGAAATATTGAAAGAGAAAGACAGGGTCGGAGGGGTCGAGGTAAAAAAAATAAACAAGGAATCGGTAATTATTTCCATAGACGGGAAAGACCATACCTTAAGTCTATATCAAGAGGGAGGAGCTAAAGAGTGAAGAACAAAACATTTTTTTTAAAACTGCTCATAGTATCCGGCTTCCTGGCCGCGATGCCGTTGTTAAGCCTATCGCCCGCGCAGGAAAAGAAGGATGAGCCCCAGGCCGTTTCCGGGCAGCAAGCCCAGGCGGCCGAAGAGAAAAAAGAGCTCCCGCCGGACGCAGAAGCCCAGCCTGCACAATTGGCCGGAACCGGCGTTAACAAAGAAGCTGCCGCAAATCCGGCCGGGGCAGAAGCGAATGCGCCCCAGGCAGAAGGCGCAGTTCCTGCACAACCCGCCGCCCCCGAAGTGCCTGCTACCGATCCGGGCAATATAACGGTGAATTTTAAGGGAGCAGAGATAAAGACGGTGCTGTCCTACATATCGGAAGTGTCCGGGGTGGATATCGTTCCCGCGCCGGATGTCAAAGGAGTGGTTGACCTGAAGCTGACCAATAAGCCGTGGAAGACGGCGCTCGATATAATACTGCGCAATTACGGATTCGCTTACGAAAGAGAGGGCGATATAATAAGGGTAGTTACTATCGACAAGCTGAAACAAGAAGAGCTGTCGACGCAGGTATTCAGCCTTAATTATGGAAAGTCCAAAGATATCGTAAAGGGGATAACGGATATAGTGAGCGAAAGAGGCAAGGTAATGTATGATGAAAGGACCAATACCGTGCTCGTTACCGATATTCCGACTAAGCTATACAAAATCGCCCAGGTTGTGGAAAGGCTCGACAAGCAGACCCCGCAGGTCCAGATCGAGGCCATGATAATAGAGACGGCCCTGACCGACGACGAAAAGCTTGGAATAGACTGGAATGTCAAGATGTCGGCTGCGGGAGCCAAGAGGCCCACTACCTTCCCCTTTGATTCATTCAAGTCGCCTTTCAACTACGCCAAGATATTCCCGCAGGTCCAGACAGGCAGTCCGCAGGTCGTTACAGTGGCGAACGTCGGTACTGAGGCTATACCGCTGGCGGACTTCCCGGCCGGCGCAGGCACGTTTCCTACAAGCTTTCCGTTTGCCCTAAAGGAAGATTTTGCATTCGGGACTCTGGATTTTTCGGAGTTCAAGGCTGTGCTCGAAATGATAAAATCAAGGTCCGATACGGAAGTAGTCTCGAATCCGAGGATAGCGACTCTAAACAATCAGGATGCGATAATACACGTCGGTCCGATCGTCCATATGCCGAAGTTTGAAAGGAACAGCCTGACAGGTAAGATGGAAATAACCGGATACGAGATACTGGATAAGAACAAAGCGCTTCAGACGGGCATAGACCTGAAAGTTACGCCTCATATCAATGACAAAGACGAGATAGTCGTTGATGTTGTTCCCACTCTCAGCGATGACCTGAGGTTCGAGAAATTGGACGCACAGGGGAATATAACCGCGCCTATTGTCAATGAGAGAAGCGCCAAGACACAGATAATGATACGGGACGGCGATACGATATTTATCGGAGGCCTGATAAAAGAGGACGATGTCCTGATCAATAACAAGCTCCCCGTACTAGGAGATCTCCTGGGAGATGTGCCGGGAGTAGGGCTTTTGGTGTCTCACAAGACCACAAGAAAGCAGAGGAAGGAGCTGATATTCTTCATAACGGTCAATCTGCTGAAATCCAGCCAGCATCTTAAGGGCGTGCCTCGCCGTGAGAACGTCCGCTCATTGTCATACACAATGACCGAAGAAG
>JAKLDX010000069.1 GCA_022703295.1 Candidatus Omnitrophota bacterium | reverse complement strand
TAATATTATAAGGTACATCATAGGCCCGCCTTTTTGAATCAGACTCCACATACATGCCTCCTCGTAATATACGTTACCTGCCGGTCTTCCATTCTATCCACTTAAGCCGTTTTCTCGCAAGAATGGATTCTTCTATATCCATGGTTGCCAGTTTTTCATAGAGCTTCCTGGCATCCTCGAACTTTTCAAGCCTTTCGTAAACCTGAGCGCATTTCAATCTGGCCCTGACAGACCAGAAAACCCCCCTGGAATAAACATCTGCCACCTTCAGATATTCCTCAGCAGCTTTAGACAGATCATTTTTCCCTTCATAACATTCAGCTATCTCATACTGAATCTGCGAATTCAGTTCGTTGTTTTCAGCGCTCAGCGCTTTCTGCAGATACATTATTGCGGAATCAAAATCCTTTTCGTCCTTTTTAAGTTTTGCCATTTTTTTGTAGGCTGCTTTTGCCGAACCGGAATCCTGGTATTTTGATACGAGCTCTTCGAATTTTGTCATGGCTTCGGCAGCGGCGCCTTCTTCCGCCGCGATCGTAGCTATTTTATAAAGGCTTTCCGGAGCGATACCGCTCGACGGATAATCACGCACCAGAGAAGAGAAATATTCTTTTGCCTTTTCGCGCATGCCTTTTGAAAGATAATATTCTCCGAACCAGAACCTGACATCGGCCGCCATATCGGACCCGGCGTAATCCTTGAGGAACCTGGTGAATTCCTCGATCGCTTTCGCGTCCTGGCGCATATTATAATAACACCACCCCGCCTGGTAGGCTGCCATCATGCGCGTATCTTTATCGGAAGCCCCCGAGGCCAGGGCCTTGAATATGGCCAGCGACTCCGGATACCTGTTGGTGTTATAAAACGAATTGGCGAGATAAAATTTCGACTCCTCGGCTATGCCATCAGCAGGAGGCCGGTTTGCCAATTTTCCGAACTCGACCGCGGCATGGTCAAAGTCGCCGCTTTTGAAGTATGACATACCGAGCCGGAATAATGTTTTCCGGAGAAAAGCCGTATCGGGAAAGTTCACCAGTACGCTCTGGTACGCCAATATGGCCTGGTCGTATTTCTTCGTCAGAAAAAATATGTTGCCGACCTGAAACTGGGCGTAATCCGACCACTGGCCGTATTGATATTTATCAAGTATCACATCATAATTCTCAAGCGCCTGTGCATAATTCTCTTTATTGAAATATATATCGCCTATTCTTGAAGCGGCGAGCGCACCCATATCCGCATCGGCGGAATTTTTAACCCATAGGAACTGGACAAGGGCCTCATCCTGGCGGCCCTGAGTATAATATACCCAACCTAGCTTATAGCGCATCTTGTCAATCACGTCAGATTTTGGGAATTTTTCGATTCCTTCTTTGCATACGATTTCGGCTTCGCCGTATTTTTCCAATCTGCATAAGATATCGGCCTTCAGGTAATACGCTTCCGGGGTTGACTCACTCCTGAAATATTTTTCTATGACCCGATCGCAGGATTTTATTGCTTCCGGCAGCAGGCCCATCTTTTCATAATCTTGGGCCATCCCTAAAAGCGCCGCTCCGGAAAGCGTATCATTATCCGACCTGTCCAACGCTTTTTTGAACCCTTCCAGGCTCTTTTCATACAAGCCTAATTTAGAATGGCTGGCAGCTATCCTGAATATAGCCAACGGCGTCCATTTTGCGTCCGAAGATATAGATAGCGCCTTAACAAAATATACTATAGCCTCATCATATTTCTTCTGAAAGAACAGGGTTTCTCCGATAAGGTAATAAGCATCGGCTGTTTTTTCGGAAAGCGGGAACTTCTCTATGAATTTCGCCAGCTCTTTCCCGGCCTCGGCGTATTTCTTCATGAGATATTCGCATTCCCCGATCCTGAATTGTGACTCCATCGCCACTTTCTCAAAAGGAAATCTTGTTATACATTCCCTGAAAGCCCTGGCGGCATCATCGTAAAAGCCCATCTTATAATAAGCCCACCCTTTGGAATAAGCCGCGTAGCTTATCAGGTCTGAGGACGGGAAATTGTCTATTACATTCTGAAAAAATTCCAGGGCTTTTTTATAGTCGCCGCTTTTAAGGTATATTTCGCCGCTCCAGTAAAAGGCCTCATCGTAAAATCCGCTACCGTCGGGAGAATTTATAATGGTATCGAATTCATACAATGACTGGGTCAATCTGCCCTGATTATACAGGCATCTACCCAGCATCAGATGAACTTCGTAAACATGGGGCGTCTGAGGGTAGGTCTTTAAAAAATTCTCAAGCCTGGCTTGTGCTATATCATAAAAACCGCTGGCAAAAGTTTTCTTGGCAAACATGAAATCTGCCTGTTCGATGTTCTCAACGGCAAGGACGTTGGCGGCTATAAATATCGTAAATACCGCGAGTATTATTTTTTTACCTGACCCCTGACCCACGAATCTTGATCCTGAGCTCATTACAATACTTCCTTTAGATACTGGCCGGTATACGAACTCTTGTTTTTAATCACTTCTTCCGGGGATCCTTCCGCAACGATCTCCCCGCCCTCGTCTCCGCCCTCCGGGCCAAGGTCGATTATATGATCCGCTGTCTTTATCACATCAAGGTTATGTTCTATGACCAGTACTGTGTTTCCCTGACCGACAAGCGCCTGAAGGACATTAAGCAATTTGCTCACGTCGGCAAAATGCAGCCCCGTAGTAGGTTCGTCGAGAATATAGAACGTCTTTCCGGTAGACGTTTTCGAAAGTTCCGTGGCCAGCTTTATCCTCTGCGCCTCGCCGCCTGACAGCGTGGTGGCGGACTGCCCCAATTTTATATATCCCAGCCCCACGTCATACAATGTCTGCAGTTTATTCTTTATCGCCGGTACATTCACGAACAGCGCAAGCGCTTCTTCGACGGACATGTCCAGCACATCAGCTATAGAGCGGCCTTTATATTTTACATCGAGCGTCTGGGCATTGAACCTCCTGCCCTTACAGACTTCGCACTGGACATAGACATCGGGCAGGAAATGCATCTCTATCTTCTTTATGCCGTCGCCGGAACATGCCTCGCAGCGGCCGCCCTTTATGTTAAAACTGAAACGTCCGGGTTTGTAGCCGCGCATCTTTGCCTCCGGCAGTTTCGAGAATATGTCCCTTATAGGTGCGAATACCCCCGTATATGTAGCCGGATTTGAACGCGGCGTCCTGCCTATAGGCGACTGGTCTATGACAATGACTTTGTCGATAAACTGCATGCCTTCGATCTTTTTGTGTTTGCCGGGAAGCTCTCTCGACCGGTAAAATTTCTTCGCAAGGGCCCTGTACATGATATCGTCCACGAGAGTGCTCTTGCCCGAGCCCGATACGCCGGTAACACAGACAAAAAGTCCGAGCGGTATGCGGACATCTATATTTTTAAGGTTATGTTCGCAGGCCCCGAGTATCTTGAGGGCCTTCCCGGAAACAGCGCGCCTTCTCTCGGACGGCGCTTCTATCTTCAGGTCTCCCCGCAAGTATTTCCCGGTGAGAGATTCTTCGGAACTTAAAATGTCTTTAAGGCTGCCGCTGGCAATGACCCGGCCGCCGTGTTCGCCGGCGCCCGGCCCCAGATCTATGATATGATCCGCTTTCCTTATCGTGGCCTCGTCGTGCTCAACCACTATCAACGTATTGCCTAAATCCCTTAATGTGATCAGGGTGTCGAGTAATTTTGAATTATCCCTCTGATGCAGACCTATACTTGGTTCGTCCAATATGTATATGACCCCCACAAGGCCCGAGCCTATCTGCGTAGCAAGCCTTATCCGTTGCGCCTCGCCGCCTGAGAGCGTAGAACTGCGCCTGTCAAGCGTAAGATAATCCAGCCCGACGTTTACCATGAATTTAAGCCTGGCGTCGATCTCTTTCAGTACCTGGTGTGCTATTTTCTTCTCTGTTTCGGTAAGCTCAAGTTTCGACAGGAAATCCCTTAGTTTCTTTATGGGCATGTCCGTGATCTCGGATATGTTCTTACCCCGTATTGTCACGGCAAGGCTTTCCGGCTTTAACCGCGTACCGTCGCACGCAGGGCACGGCAGGACCGACATATATTTATTTATTTCCGTCTTTACAAATTCGCTTTCCGTCTCCCTGAACCGCCTTTCCAGGTTCGGGATAACGCCTTCGAACGCGTTCCAGTCGTCTCTGTCATTCTCGCCGTACAGCACTATTTTCTTTATGGCCCCGGGAAGGTCCCTGAACGGTGTATGCGCATCGAATCCGTGCCTTGCACCGAGTGAACGCAGCAATCTTCTGTAATAAATATATAGCCCTTTGCCGCCGCGTCTCCATGCGTCAACGGCATCTATCACGGGTTTCGATTTATCCGGGATAACAAGTTCCGCGTCTATCTCCATCTTGTTGCCCAGGCCGGCGCATACCGGGCATGCACCGTAAGGTGAATTAAAAGAAAACATCCTGGGCGTGAGCTCTTCGAGGCTTATGCCGCATTCGACGCATGCGTACCGCTCGCTGAAAAGAACATCCTTACCCGTACCTAACGATCTGTGCTCTATACTGACGATCACAAGGCCGTTGCCGATTTCCAGGGCCGTCTCTACGGAATCCGTCAGGCGTTTCCTTATATCGCCTTTCAGCACAAGCCTGTCAACGACCGCCTCCACTGTGTGGGACTTATTTTTATCCAGGTCTATCTTATTCTCAAGCTCCAGCACTTTACCGTCAACCCTGACCCTGACAAACCCGTCTTTCTTGACCTTCTGGAATAATTCCCTGTGTTCGCCTTTTCTGCCGCGCACGAGCGGCGCGAGTATAAGGATCTTCGAGTCAACCGGCATTTTAGAGATTCTTTCCACGATCTCCTGCGACGTCTGTCTCGTTATCGGTTTTTTACATTTCGGGCAGTGAGGAGTACCGATGCTGGCAAAAAGAAGCCTCAGGTAGTCATAGATCTCCGTTTGTGTCCCGACGGTGGAACGGGGGTTGGATCCGGCGGTCCTCTGTTCTATGCTTATCGCCGGAGAGAGGCCTTCGATATACTCGACATCCGGTTTCTGAAGCTGCTCGAGGAACTGCCTGGCATAGCTTGAGAGGCTTTCTACGTAACGGCGCTGGCCTTCTGCGTAAATCGTATCGAACGCAAGCGAAGACTTGCCCGAGCCGGACAGGCCCGTGATAACTACAAGTTTGCCGCGCGGGATCTCGAGGTCGATATCCTTCAGGTTATGCTCTTTCGCGCCCTTTATTATGATCATATCTTTATCCATATATGCGGTAATATTAACATATAAATAAAAATAAAACAAGGGAGACGGATTATCCCCCTTGTTCTATTTTTGCTCCAGACATCATGAGGCAGCTATTATTTTCTTTTCTTTCCACCCCTTAACATCTTCGCCCTGGAAACATCACCCTTCTTATCGATGAAGTATAGGTAACCTTTTACTTTCTTCACTGCGGGTTTCGCGATGACCTTACCGCCGCCGCCCTTAGATTTACCTCTCGCCATTTTGGTCTCTACGACGTTTCCTTTTTTGTCAACGTAATAAAGATAACCTTTTTTACGTTTTATGCCAACCTTCGCGACTTTTTCTGCCATTTAGTTCACCCCCTTTCAACACTATATTTTAATATAATCTTCTTTTACTCTCGAGATGCTCCTGAATATATTCGTCTTCGCAAATTTGCAATCCCTCTCCACTCTTTTGATGATATTTTTCATCAGCCGCCTTTTTGATGCATCGGAATTGGGGCAGGTGCATACCTGAACGGGAAAATCAGATTCACCCGCAAATTTTCTTAAAGCGCCTTCCTCCACATGGCACAGGGGCCTTATTATCACTATTTTTCCGCCGAACAATTCCTGCCTCGGGTTCATCGCCGCGAATTCGCCGTGATAGAACATATTGAGGAGCAGCGTTTCTATTATATCGTCCTTGTGGTGCCCCAGCGCCACCTTGTTGCATCCAAGCTTGTCAGCAGCAAGAAAGATCGCCTTCCTCCTGTTCCAGGAACACCAGAAACAGGACAACTTTCCTTTTCTGTTGCGTATCTTTATCTTCCTGAAATAGCATTTAACGCCGTTATCTTTAAAAAACTTCGTAAGAGCGTTCCGCCTGGACCTGGTCGCGCGCTCATAATCGGTCTCGATATGTATCGCGATAAGCTCATAGCTGACCGGCGCCCATTTTTTACGCTCATTGAGCAGCTTAAGGAGCGTCAGGCTGTCCTTGCCGCCCGAAACCCCTACGAGGATCCTGTCACCGTCCTCTATAAGCTTGTAATCGGCTATCGCCCTGCCGATCCTTGTCGAAATATAATTCCCTGTTTTGCTTAACGGCCTCACGCG
>JAKLDX010000068.1 GCA_022703295.1 Candidatus Omnitrophota bacterium | reverse complement strand
AAGGAAAATACAAGTGGCTTGAAGCCATCCTTTAAAACACAGCTGCTTTATTTACTGGTTGTCACTATCGTGTTTTTTTCATCGGGATCCGCGCTAGCCGACGAAGAGATCTGCACATGGAACGGCAAGGGTTCCCTGGCGCTTACGAACTCAGCAACCTATTTTATTTACCCTGCCGCGAAACCGGGCGAGGACATTTCAAATACCTACGGCGCTGCGCTCGATCTGAAATATTTCTCCGGGGTGCCGTACCAATACATAAAAAATAACCTGCCCGGCAAAAAAGTTCACATAACCGTCCATATCCCCGAACAGGCCTTAAGCTCCGACGATATGCGTCCCGGGATGATAAGATTTTGCGCCCTGTCGAATAATGACGGAGACTGGGTCTCGTATTACGGTGACAGAGAATGGCGCCATGTTACGAAGGGGGGCAACTACGAGTTTGTCCTGGCCATTCCCGGAGAGCCCGTCACTATGACGAATAAAAAGACCTTTTATCCGGACAAGACGATCCTCCTGATGGTGGAATACATGGAACCTAAAGCCAAAGAGCGGAAGATATATGTCCCGTTCTCGTTCTCGGAGTTCCGCATAGATGGATTGGGCCTCAATGATGATGACTTGCGCTGGAGATTGTCCAAAGACGGGTATGTCCAGAACGATATTTTTCTCACGCGTATCCCGGAAGGCAGTACGCTTGTCTACGCCATGGGAAAAGAGATGGAGATAGCCTGTGCGCTTAAGAGGATAGAGGCGCAGGACACCTTCACGGCCGTTACGGCAGTGTTGCCGAAAGAATTATGCAGCACAAAAGGAAAAGTGAAATTATCTATTACTGAGGGTGATTCCATCAGGACCTCGTTCAGGGATTTCTCCGCCTGCGATCCGGACGGAAAGATACTTATGAGCGTTCCCTTAGAAGCTCCCAAAAAGTCCGCGGCGCCTTCCAATCCATCGCTGAAACTCGATATAGTGTCGGAGGTTGACCATAACATGAATATGCCGCCAATAGCGCTGGAACGCGCCAGGTTGGGCGCGGGGAAACTGATTCCCTTTGACAGCAAGTGGCGCGTCAGGGATGTGCAGGAGCTCGGAGGCTATAAAAGGATAGACGTGCGCAGCGACGGGCTGGCTATGCCGGGCGACATCACATTCAATACGGCAGGAAGCGATGTCTATCAGGCCGTCGCCACAGTGCCTCTTAAAGGAGGCGTCGACTGGACGAACCCGTATTATCGCGTGGAGATAATGCGGGACTTCGAAACGCCGAAGGACATGGATAATCAGCACATAGAAGTCACCCTAAACCCGGAAACAGATCTCACGGCAGTATGGCAGAAACCCGCCCGCGCCAGGATCGGCCTCCTCGACATAAATGACAAGGTAATGTTCGGCCCGAACGTTTCGTTGTCAGAGTGGGTTCAATGCGTTGCATACCTGGACGTAACGACCTCCTGCCCCGTGTCCAAGGGCATTATGATGCCGGGCTTCGATCCGAAAAAGGTAAAGGCGCTCCTGATAAATTTCGAAGCGGCGCAAACCGTCCTCGATCTGAGTAGTGTTAAAGTTGGCCTGTCCAACGTTACCATAAAACCTATCGCCGTATCGCCGGCGCCGTCCGTAAAAAAGTTCGACTTCTCGGCGTTTAAACGGGAACCGGGATCGTGGCAATTGACGCGGCTGGTGAAGGAATCCGGCGGATTCCTGGTGGGGCTCAACTATCCTTTCCCGCAGGTCGAAGTCCCGAGGGAGGTCCTTGAAGTGCCGCAAGTTTATCCCACGGTCGGAAGAAAACTACTGGACCCGATGCCTCTCGGTTTTTCGGGCGAATTAACGCAAAATACCACCGTGCGCGATTTCAAGAAGATGCTCGATGCCGGCATAAGCCTCACGCGCATATTCATGCTGGGCCATCTTGACGGAGTGTTTGCGTGGGACAAACGCAATAAAGAGATCGAGGGTGTCGCCCCGGGCATGGAGAAAGAGTTCCTGGCCTCATGGGAAAAAGGCCCCGAGGAATTCAGGAGATTTCTCAAAGCCAATGAATCGCAACTGTTCCCCTTAAGTCAAAGTGGCGTTATATCCGGGCTTACGGATCGCGTAATGCCGGACTTCATAGAGCTCCTCGACGCGCTCGAGAAAGCGGAAAAGGATTCCGGGAAGAGGCTGATGGCCATCATATCGCTTTATGATTTCATGATGGCCGATAATACGACCAAGGAAGGCCCGCTGCGAAAGTACATTGTGGGCGAGCATCCGGAAGTCGTTACCGACCCGCTCACACACGCGAAGGCCCAGGCGCTCGTGTGGAAGATGATGAAGACCTTGGCTCAAGATAGCAGATTTTATAAATACATAGCCGCCGTTGAAATAATGAACGAACCCGAAAACGCCTCGGCGCTGTGCACGACGGAGAATTTTCAAAAGCTGGTATATTTTATAGGCGAGGGGCTGTATCTGCTGAAAGACGCTATCGGGCCCGGGGTGCCGGTGAGTGTAGGGTTCAGGGGATGGTATCATGACCTCGCATACTGGAAGGCGATCGCAGGCGGTGTAGACATATTGATGCCGCACTACTGGGAAAGTTTCGAATCTTATAATATAGACAAGCCGGGCCTGTGGCCGCTGGATATGCCGGCCGATGAACTATGGAAGTCTCTCGGCGAGCCGAAAGACGGCCGCCTCACAGGGCTCGGAGAGATAAGCCCGGGCAAGAATCTAATGAAAAATATCGAACGCCTGCGGCAGGCAGGCTACGACTTTGTGCTCATCTGGTCATATGTAGGCCACGACGGCCATGATGCCAAACCTTATTTAAACTCGATCAAAGAATACATATCCGCAAACAAAAAATAAAATAGCCCCTTAAAGAGGTAAAATTTCCTCGCCTATTGGTATAATTAAGTGATATAATATTAACATTATGGAAGCACTGATAAGATAGATATTGAGGGCGTTAGACTGTGTCTAGCGCCTTTTTTATTTGCAGAGGCGGCAATAGAAGCAAGGATCTAATCCAAGAGGGGCAGTTTAGAAATATCCCCATTACAGAAAATATAAAACGAAAGGGCTATTGTATGGAACGTAAAGACGGAATTACTATTAATGGCAAGCCGATGACGCTGGAAGGCCCGGCATTGAAGACAGGCGAAAAGGCTCCGGATTTTAAAGCTCTCTCGCAGGATCTCGAAGCGAAGAGCCTCGCCGATTTCAAGGGCAAGATAAAACTCATCGCTTCGGTCCCTTCTCTCGATACGCCCGTATGCGATACCGAGATTAAGCGTTTTAATGACGAAGCGGCAAGAATCTCAAAAGATGTTGTCATCATATTTGTCAGCATGGATCTGCCGTTCGCGCAAAAACGCTTTTGTCAGGAATTCGATATTAAAAAGGTCAAGACGCTCTCCGATCATCGCGAAGCAAATTTCGGCGCCAATTACGGTGTCCTAATCAAGGAGATGAGACTTCTTGCAAGGGCCGTATTTATAATAGGGAAGGACGACGTTGTCAAATATGCGCAGCTGGTAAAGGAATTGAGCTCTCCGCCCGATTATGATGCCGCTCTCAAGGCGCTCAAAAAAGAAGCGAATGTGGCATAGGATAAATGCCCGACGACATGGAAAGAGATCTCGGGAAGCAGCCGATAACGGATATAATGGCCCTGCACGGGTTAAAGGCGCATGACATAGTAGTCGCGTCGGAAGAGCAGATAACGCATAAGATGGTATCGCGGGCTGTTAAGGGCAGGAGATTGACGCCTAATGTGCAGTGCAAGATATTGAACGCGCTGAATAAAGCCGCGAAAAAAGACTACACGCTGAAAGACCTGTTCAATTATTAATTCATAGGCAAATAAGGGTAGCCCGGAAAGCGCCCGGAGGTGCGAGAATGAGGAATTTCTACCTATTATCTTTGATCTTTGTGATAATCGCCCTCGTGGCCATGTTCGCCATGCCCGCTATGGGGGTCGCCTTTTTTATAGCTGCAGTTATCTGCTTTGTAATCGCATTTGGCTCAGGCCGTAAGAAGAGGCCCTGAGACAGGGCAGGCGTGAAATTGAGATAGATTTTTAGGACGGCCCGGAAAGTGCCGGTGCTGCTAAGGCTACTATGAAAGGTAGAAAATTATCGTGCCTGAGAAACGATCAGAGATAAGGCCGGGAACTGTCAGGATAACGGCCTCCCGCCCAAGGGTCTGCGAAAAGACGAAGACGTCATGGAAGAAGTCTTCGAGGATATTCCCTGAAGCGATGCTTGTGGTAAAATTATTCAGGAAAAATAAACGTTTTTCCTATCTTATAGACAAAAAGGACCCGCGGTTCCTTAAGGGGCAGTTAGCGCCCGGCGGGATGTGCCGGGGGGCCAGGATCGATATCCTGCCGAATGGTAAAAAACTGAGCAAGGCATTTTCGCTTTTTGCGCCCAACCTGATGATACACGATGAAAACACGCAGCACCATTGGGACGTGATATATAAAAACCCCGGCGGCACCTATTCCTACCTCTACACCAGGGAAAAGGTTAAGAAGTTCAGGAAGAAAAAATACCACGCCGTCAAAGAGTTTGAAAAGTATTACCCGAAGATCAAGGCCAATGCGTATGAAGCGTTACGCGACGAAGAAGATCATTTTGCCGTGCCGATGTACACGCTTTTAAAGACATATATGAGGGTGGGCAACCAGATATATTACGCCCTGAGGCGCCACAAGGGGCTGACGACCATGAAGAAAAATGACATCGAGATAAACGGCGCGAAGGTCTCTTTTAATTACATAGGGAAAGGCGGCGTGCCGACGAGCATCACGGAGACATTCCCGGGGGCTTACATAGACAGGCTGAAAGGCCTGTTGAGGCGCACCGACAGGTCATCGTTTGTTTTTGTTAACGGCAATACGGGACGGCCCATAAATGAAGAGCATTTCAGGGCGGCATTCAAGAGATACTGCGGCAGGGAATTCTATCCTCATATAGTAAGGAGTTTTTACGCGACCAACAGAGTGAAAAAATTCCTGGATACGCGCAAGACGGTCAATAAAAAGGATGTGAGCGACCTGTTCTATTCTATCGCCGAGAAACTGGGGCACAAGCGCTTCATCAAAAAAGACAGATCCTGGAGAGAGGACTACAGGGTAACCATAAATCACTATGTCCAGCCGGAGATCCTGGAAAAGGTGAGACGCGCTGTGGCGTAGTCCCCCGGGCAGGACGGCCCCAAAGAGGGACGCGCGAGTAAGGGGTAAACCATAAAGGAGGAACGCATGGACGAGAAACAGATAGGGACGGTGGATCATTTTTTCGGAAATATAAGCGTCAGCATGATAAAATTAACTGACAGCTTAAAGGTTGGCGACAAGATACACATAAAAGGCAATACGTCCGACCTCACGCAGGACATATTATCGATGCAGATAAACCGCGTGCCTGCGCAGGAAGCGAAGGCCGGGGACATCATAAGCATAAAGGTCGACCAGAAGGTCCGTAAGGATGACGCCGTATACAAGGTAGAATAAGCGGGCAGTTTCGATACCAGTCCATAAAATCACATAGGAGGAGAATGTGACGAGAAAGATGTCGGCGGCAGTGGCTATTGTTGTGGCGGCGCAAACGACTGAAGGTGACCGTTGAACAAAGTGATAGGGCGCGTTAAAAAGATTTTTCTGGAGATCCTCCCGGCGTTCATTTTCTTCCTGGTGATGTTCCACATGCTTGCCGTTTCGAAGGCCATGGTGCTGAAGCAATACGGCATTATCGTGCCGTCTACGACGATCGCAGTCGTCGGGTCGCTGATAGTCGCGAAAGCGGTCCTCATTACCGACAGATTGCCGTTCGTGAATCTTTATCCGCGCAAGCCGCTTATTTATACAGTGCTGGCCAAGATGGCGGCGTTCGGCGTCATCACGATAATATTCTTTTTGCTGGAGGCGTTTATCCACCTGGGTGTAAGGACCGGAAATTTTTCCGGGGCATGGGCTCGCATGAGTGCCGATATCAACTGGCAGGCGTTCTGGCTGCGCCAGGCGTGGATCTTTATGCTGATCTTCTTTTATTGCGCGGCCGTAGAGCTCGCCCGGATACTCGGTGTCAGCAGGATCAGGGAGATATTCTTCGGCGGGCAAAACGAAGAGAACGGAAAATAATTTTGAAAACCAAAAGAAGACGATAGAATGCCGATAAATTTTTTATTAAAAAAAGGGAGTAATAACAATATGAAATATTCTTGCACCCACTGCAATAGTGACGATGTCCAGAAAGTCAGCGTCTTGCTTGCTTCAGGTACTCAAAAAACAGTGACGGAGGAGACAAAACGAACCGGAACGATCCT
>JAKLDX010000067.1 GCA_022703295.1 Candidatus Omnitrophota bacterium | reverse complement strand
CTTGATAAAGACGGAACTACGAAGACTATCATAATGGGCTGCTACGGTATAGGGGTGAACAGGATCCTTGCCAGCCTCATAGAATCGTCCAATGACAAAGACGGTATAATATGGCCTGTGTCGATAGCGCCGTACCAGATAATATTATTGGCGCTGAATATCGAGAACGAGAAGGTTAAAAAGATATCGGAAGACGTCTATAAGAAATTAACGAAGCGCGGCTATGAAGTCCTTTATGATGACAGAAACGAGTCGGCAGGCGTTAAATTCAAAGACGCAGATCTTGTAGGTATTCCCGTTAAGATAGTGGTGGGGGAGAGAAATGCCAAGAAAGATATGGTTGAAATAAAAGATAGGAAGACCGGTAAAATAGAAGAAGCTAAGCTAGATGAGCTTGAATCCCGCCTTAAATCTTCTATTCAAATTTGACTTTTCTGTAATCCCGTGATATACTTTAGTATAATTTTATCCCGTTTCTGTTAATTTATACGGGTTGCTGTATTTTATACCGGATTATATATTATACATAATAAACTAATATGCATTTTAAATCCCTAGAACTGGTAGGGTTTAAATCGTTTGCCGAAAAGACCAAACTCAATTTTGAGCCTGGCGTCACAGCTGTCGTCGGGCCCAATGGTTGCGGCAAATCCAACATCGCCGATTCGATACGATGGGTGCTGGGCGAGCAATCGGCGAAGTCCCTGCGCGCAGGTAACATGCAGGACGTCATCTTCAACGGCACCGATAACAAAGAACCTATAAATTTAGCAGAAGTATCCCTCACATTTTCCAACGAAAACAGATCTCTCCCGATTGACTACGATGAAGTTACCATAACCCGCAGGATCTTCCGTTCCGGCGAGACCGAATACCTTTTGAATAAAACCCCTGTCAGATTAAAAGATATATCCGAGCTGTTGATGGGCACCGGTATAGGGACCGAGAGCTATTCCATAATAGAGCAGGGCAAGATGGACCTGATCTTAAGCTCGAAACCCGAAGACCGGCGCTATGTCTTCGAGGAGGCCAGCGGGATAACAAAATATAAATCGAAAAAGAAAGAAGCCTTAAGGAAACTTGAACAGACGGAACAGAATATCCTCCGCATAAACGATATCATACAGGAAGTGAAGCGCCAGATATCCTCAATAGAAAGACAAGCCAGAAAAGCGGAGAAGTATAAGGTGGATTTCGACAGGCTCAAAGAGCTGGAGATTAAATTATCGTCCTGCGATTATAAGAACCTGAAGACGCAGGAAGCCACGCATTCCGTAGAGAGTTCCGACGCTAAATCCAGGGAAAGGGATCTCAGCGAAGAGATATCGTCCGTAGCCGCGAAGATCGCGTCTTACCGCCAGTCCCTTGATGAGATGAGCCTGAAGATTTCCGAGCTGAAGAATAAGAATGCCGAGATGGTCAACGCCGTTGACATGAACGACCATAAGATCGAAATAGACAAAGAGAGGATCGAGGAAACCCGTGTCATACAGGAAGGACTGAAGAAGGAGATAGAGTCTGCGTCGGGAAAGATCGAGAACGCCAGGGCAGCTCTTGATAAGGCAAAGGCGGATCTTGATACAGTCGGGTCATCAAAGATCGAAAAACAGAAATCTCTGGAAGAAAAAGAATTCAGCCTCGGCAATATCGCGAAAGAGATCGAAGAGACCGAAGTGGCGGTCAAGACATGCAAAGTGGAGATAGTAGACTATCTTTCGAAAGAAACGCGCATAAAGAACGATCTTATAAAAATGGGGGCCGATATACAGAACAGGTTGGCCCGGCAGAGAAGGCTGAACATAGAGAAAGATACGGTCGGCAAAGAGCTGACTTCCGCCGAAACGATGCTGTCCGAAGTGGGCGGGGAGTTCGCGGATAAAGAGAAGAAAGTATCCGAATTAAGGGGCAGCCTGGATTCCAGGACAGGGCTGCATCTTCAGGCGCTTGAACAGATAAAAAAACTGGGAGAGGATATATCGGTCCAGGAAAATAAGATATCGGCTGCGCGCTCAAAGATAGAAGTTCTTGAGGACAACGTCAAAAGTTATGAAGGTTTCAGCCGCGGCGTCAGAAGCCTTTTGACCAAGGCCGGAGAGGCCGGCGGCTCTGTCGTAGGAGTGATAGGCGTTCTTGCCGAGATCCTTAATGTGGAAAAGGGTTATGAGGAGGCCGTCGATACATTTTTAGGCAGCGACGCGCAGGTAATTGTCACGGAAAAAGACAGCGATATCAAAAACTCGATAGAGTATCTGGCTGCGAATAACATGGGTAAGGCAAGTTTCGTCTCTCTGGAAACATTACGAAAGATCGAACGAAAACCCATGGCCGAAAGAGGCGATGGGCTCATCCCGCTTAAGAGATTTGTCAATATAGCCTCGGGCCATGACATAATACTTAACTATTTCTTCCATAATGCCTATGTTGCGCGGTCAATAGAAGACGGTATGAAGGATTTCAGCTTTAGAGAAGAGGCCGTGCTGGTTACTAAAGACGGGACCATGTTCAACGGCGGGCGCGTCTCCGGAGGCAGCGCTTCCGGCAGTGGCGAATCGATGCTGATCGGACGCAAGGACAGGCTGGAAGACCTGAGGGTTCAGTTAAACGGCCTGGAGAAAACGCTGGAGGAGCTGTCCTGCGCAAAGAAGGAAAAAATAGAGGCTGATAAAGCGACTGAATCCGACATAGCATCTCTGGGGGATAATCTTCATAAGGAAGAAATAAATTTAGCCAATATAAAGTCGAAAAAAGACGGCCATGAAGAGGCGGCTAAGAAATTAAGGGACGAGATCGAGGTCCTTACGCTTGAACTTGACGAAATAACCGAAACGATCAGCGAGATGACGAAAAAGGGAGAATCTTTAAATTCGGAGTTGAATAAAATAGAAATAGAGAAGTCCGATAAGCAGTCATTCATAGATAATTCCCAGGAGATCGTTCTGCAGAAAAAGAACGCGCGCGAGACCCTTGCGGCCGATATAGCGGCTTTACGCGCGGAAGCACAGTCGCTGGAAAAAGAAGAAGAGGCCTTGAAAAATAACCTTAAGAACCAGGAATCGTTTCTTTATGAGCTCGAAGATACCCTGTATTCGAAACAGAACCTGCTTAAGGAATCGATCGACAAGATAAAACTTCTGGAGATTGAGGTAACGCAGTTGAAGGACGAGAACGGGAAGATAACCGGCAATCTCAGCATCTTAAGCGAAGAGATTGCCGGTATCGAGAAAAAACGGTCTGAAGAGACCGATAAGCTAAGCATAGATGAATTGCAGCTTAAGGACAGGGACGGCGCGCTGGAAGGGCTGAGAAATCAGATAAGAGATCTGGACGTCAAGCTTACGGAGATAAATTATAAGAAGACAAATTTGAAAGAAAGGATCCTGCAGACGTATAAGGTGGACCTTGAGGCTACCCATATCGAAGTGGAGGACGGTATTGACTGGGATGCCGTAAAGGGGTCTGTGGCAGAGCTTAAAGACAAACTTGATAAAATGGGGCCCGTGAACCTTGTCGCTATAGATGAACATAAGGAGCTCGAGGAACGGCACGCCTTTTTAGTGCACCAGCAGGAAGACCTGGTCAACGCCAAAGATTCGCTGCATAAGGCAATACAGAAGATAAACAAGACAACTAAAGAACTGTTCCTGGACGCCTTCCAGAAGATACAGGTAGAGTTCAAGAATTTCTTCAGGCTTCTCTTCGGCGGCGGACAGGCGGAACTGGTGCTGATAGACGAACAGGACATACTTGAATCGGGCATAGAGATAATAGTGCGGCCGCCCGGGAAAAAGCTGCAGAACCTTATGCTGTTATCCGGCGGAGAGAAGGCCCTTACGGCCATAGCTCTGTTATTCGCCATATTCAAGGTAAAACCCAGCCCGTTTTGCGTACTCGACGAAATAGACGCGCCGCTGGACGAATCGAACGTGAACAGGTTCTCTAATGTGCTGAAGGATTTCCTCAGGATCTCCCAATTCATAATAATAACCCACAATAAACGCACCATGGAACTTGCCGATATCATGTATGGGATAACCATGCAGGAGCGGGGGGTTTCGAAGATAGTGTCCGTGAAGTTTCTGGATGACAGGAAAAAGGTCCAGAGCGAACCATCCGGCGCCGGCGTAGCCGCCTCTTAAAGAAGGCCTTAAATTTTCCTGTTATCGCTCATTCCGATTGTATAAAGGCAGGTTCTGTTTTTCCCGGAGCGCTTTGCTTCGTATAGCGCTATGTCAGAGTGTGAAATAAGCTCGTCTTTAGTGTTGGCGTCTTCGGGGTAGGTCGCTATGCCTAAGCTTATGGTGAGGCGTTTGGACGGGTCTATGGTCCTGTCTTCCGCGTAGCTTTTTTCCACTTCATTACGTAATCTTTCGGCAAAGAGCCTGGCATTCTCTTTTGAGGTCCCCGGCATTATTATTGCGAATTCCTCTCCGCCGTATCTGGCGACTACATCACATTTTCTGGACTTGCCCTGCAATATGCACGCGATCTGCCTCAGCGCCTCATCACCCTTGATGTGGCCGAGCGTATCGTTGTAATTTTTAAAATTATCCACATCGGCCATGACGAGGCTCAGGCTTGAGTCGTTAATCTTAGAACGCTCCACTTCATGGGAAAGGTGGTGCTGAAACCTGCCGTAGTTATAAAGCTTCGTGAGCCAGTCGATGCTGGAAAGATATACCGTCTCCTCGTAGAGCCTGGAATTCTCTATGGCCAGCCCGGCGTGGTTTGCAAACATGGTAAGCATCTTCACGTCTGCCTTTGTTATCGGCTTTTTGTTAAAAATATTATCTACCAGAAGGGCCCCCAACACTTTATCCTTCGCCTTCATGGGGATCGTGACGAAAAAGTCCGTATTCAACGCCCTCTGTATTTCCTGGTCCACCATCTTTTTGGCCTCGGATGTCGTTATTTCAAAAGGCATGCCTTCCAGGATGGTAAGCGCCAGTATGCCCATATCCTCGCGCAGCGGGATCTTTATGCCCTTGACTATACTGTTCAATTTCGATTCCGGGTCTTTTTTGAATATATCGTATGAGGCTATGAAGTCATCTAGCGTCATCTTGCTCTGCGATATGGCGTGCCATATCTTGCCGGCCTCATCGGCCGTGTGCGGCCCTATGCCCATTACGCCTTCGAGGACGCCCTCTTTTTCGTTCACGAGGAACAGCATCGCGCGGTTGAATCCCAGGCCTTCGTGGGAAGTCAGCGCCGTAAGGATTATATAAAGGACCTGGTCCAGCTTTAAAGTAGTCCTTATGGCGTTAGATATCTCATAAAGCAGGGAAAACTCCCAGTTAAGCCTTTCCAATTCCTGTTTAAGGTCTTTTTCTTTATCCATATGCGTTTTGAGTTATTTTTTGAGTGTCTGGGGCGTATCTTTGGTTAGCGGTTTTACTGGTGCGGGTTTTGGTATATTCCTTATCTTGCCGAACATCACGCCCATGGCGGTTTCTTTGTTATCCGTCTTCCTGGTCATTACCCTCACGTTATCGCCCGCTTTCAGTTCCGAGATGTCGGTCACTTTTGTAACGCTTGTCCAGGGCATTATATCTATAGTATGCGTGGTATTATCCGCATCGTTCTTTACTTCCATTTTTATATTTGCCGGGTTCGTGCTGTCTATCTTTATTATTTTTCCCATAGTGATGCCGAAATTCGTCTTATTTATCGCAGCATTCGCCTTGGGCGAAAAAGCCTTGGCCCTTGCCGCCGAGATATCGCCGGTTTCGCCGGACGCCTTTTTTGCCTCTTCGGCAGAAAATGAAGTCGAGGGAGAATGGCACAGAAACAGCGCAAAAGTTAATAATAGGAGCAGGTGTTTCATGAATATTCAATGCCTCCGTTTTTATAAGGATAGCATAATACTGCGCTAATGTCAATTTTGTCATAAAATTAGGATTGACAAAAACGGGAAAGGCTGTATAATAAGATCATCTTCGGGGTAAGGCGTAATTCCTTGACCGGCGGTAAAGCCCGCTAGTTCCGGACATCCGGGACAGAACTTGTGAAATTCAAGTGCCGACCGTAAAGTCGGGATGGGAGAAGATAGATGACGTTTCGGTTATCGGCAAACAGCCGGTAAGGCCGGCCGAATTTAACCCCGAATGGTTTCGGGGTTTTTTATTTTATAGCACCAAGCGACAGGACGGATTATGAAATTTAACACGATCACGGAAGTTTTGGCAGACATAAGGAAAGCTCGGATGGTCATTGTCATAGATGACGAGGACCGCGAGAATGAAGGCGACCTTATCATGGCCGGATCTTTTACCGCGCCTTCCGATATAAATTTCATGGCAAAATACGGCAGGGGCCTCATATGTGTTC
>JAKLDX010000066.1 GCA_022703295.1 Candidatus Omnitrophota bacterium | reverse complement strand
TTGCCCTGTGTCCTCCACGGGGAAGCTTTTGAGGTCTTCGGTTTTTGATCCGTCAGGCCCGAATGTATTTTCCATGGCCCTTAACCTGTTCTCGGCATGGGCTAAATTCTTAGAAGCTCTTCCGAATAAATAAGCAAATAAACGAGACAACAGCCCAGAGCCGGGATATTCCGGAAACTCGGCGATTCTTTGACGGAGGCCATTTATGCCTGTTCTTAAATCTTCTAATCCCGGATGGCCCATTCCTGGATATGCTTTAAAAGGAATTATCTCTTTCTCGAGATTTCCCCTACTTTGTAAATGATGTTCTTCTTTCCACCGGCGAATATCACTGCGGTAAGGAATGCTGAGGTCAGACTGCTCAAAAAGATCCATCCATCGCCCTGCATCTGAGATAGCTTTCTCCCTGTGATTCTCAATCCCCTGATCCAGGTATAGATGGGCCAGGCCGCGGACAATGCCTTCAAAGAGAAGCGGAATATTCAAAAGCTTAACCGGAACCTCTACGCATGGGCCGGGCACCTCTTGTAAAAGACGGTTCTCATCTATGACATACTCCATTACGCTAAGATTCAGGAGCGCTCTTATAAAAGACGGCACATCCACACCGCTCCTGATGCCCCGGGCTGTTATGAGCCTCAACTCATTAATATCGGCAACTCCGTTCGCCGTGCGGACAGTTACTAGCTGATGGTCAAAATCCCCGGCATTTACATGTACATTGGATAACGTTGTTCCGCCTTCTCTGTCCGGCTCATAATGATAAACGATAGCTGCCGCCATATCGGACAGGATGTCTCCCGTCTCTCTTTCGTCCAGCGGAATGACGCGGTTCAAATTATGAGGCAGACCGCTTATGGGCGCCCTTTCGTAGATCCATCTGTACAACCTGCCGTTCGCAAAATGAAGCTCAGCGGAATCTTCCATATATTCCTGCACGGACACGGGAATATTTAAAGGCTGCTCCCGCGTACGCGGAGTGAATTCTATATCCAAAAGCTCAAAAGGTTTCGGCAGATAACGCCCGCGTTTTTCGGAATGATAATATCTGAATAATTTCTGGGTGTTGCGTATGGTATCCAGCGATTCGGCATCATAGGCTATGGGGACCTCCATCACATATCGCCGGCTTTTCTCGCCTACCTTCTGCTCAATAACAGCTATATGCGAGTAAGCGCCTGCCTTGAACATGCTGACGAGCCGAAAACTGCCTTTCCCGTATTTGGTGTTAAGCGCGCCTATGCTTTTGTCGATTATCCGGTCAACGTCCAAATCTGAAAATATGGAATCCGGCGGCACTTCCCTGCCTCTGGTGAGTATCTTTTCCGTGGAGGTAATGACATTCTCAGGCTTCTCGTCACCGGCTGGAAAACTTTTACGAATCTCGCCGGATCTTGTTTCTATGAATTTTTTGCGCAGATCGGATATCTCACGCTTCACAAGAGCCTTGATCTCTCTGCTCGTCATGCCCTGAACCGGATTTTCCCCCAGCAATACTCCGGCGGCATAATATTTATCAAGGAGACGGTATGTCGCGTATAGCTTACGTTCAGGGTCTGACATAAGCCAATACAAGACAGCGATTTCATCACCAGGTTTGCCTTTCAATATACTTCCGACAATACCAGGCTCAAATTCATCCAACATCTTCAGCCTTTCGGTGTTGTCCCAACCGACGAAAGCCCTGAATAGCGGATCCTTATCACATCGCCTTAGTATCGCATCCCACCCTTCACTAGGCACATTCCCGAATACGATCGGCGCATGGTCGGAAAGAAACGAGTCCGCAAGGCTGAAGTTCCCTCTCCAGTCAATAAATGCGGTAGTCGGCATGATTTTTATCTGGCCGAAAAGCAGGGCGTCCTCATCTTTTCCGATCTTTTCGAAATAATCCTCCGGCAGCCATAACGCACCGCCGATCCTGATAACGTGATTATAGGTAACCCTGATATCTCGCGAGGCACCTGTTTTCAGGTCATATAAAATTAAGGACAGCTTATCCTCATTAAGGTACAGCTCAAATCCTCTTTTCGATAATTCGGCCTGAAGGGCGTTCAACGCCTTTTGCCATCTGTCTTCCAGGACAAGGCAGCCCATATCGAATTCCGGCGCTATCCTGACAACTGCTTCTATAAGGTTGGCTATCTTCTCTGCTGTTATGGCAGGCTGCGAGAGGTGGATGTCGTCCAGCGAAAAAAGTATCCTGAAATTCGCCTCTCTATGATGTTTTATCAAGCTATTTCTTATATGGGTAAAAACCCGCCAGGCCTTTTGATAATGATCAAGGCCGGCAAATAGCTTTGCCCTTTCCGGCACGGAAAGCTTGTCTTCGGCGTTTAAGCTATCACCCATAGCCTCTTTTCTCTTGGCCAACGCTGCTTTCAGCTGTGCGACAAAACGTACTGCTGAATCCTTAGTAGTCATAGTCGAAGCATTTGTAACAATGGACTTGAGTGGGAATTTGGCCGCCATCTCCATCATATCGGCCCTAAGTGTTGCCTCGCCGCCTACCAAATGCGCCGGAACTGAAGAATTTTGCACAGCGGCCGTATTAAAGATCTCCTCCATATCGCTGATAGATAATCTTTCTTTTTCGCTTACATGATTGAAGAACATACAATGCTGGCACTTTGCCGTGCATTCGGATAGCGGGATAAGGCATATTGTCTGAGGCACCCACTCTGCCACTTCCGTGCCGCCTTCATTATCCTGGAGAAACTTCTCCCTCCTGTGCGCTTCGCAAAATTGCTGAAAGTCGTAATCCAGGTACAGCGGATCCTTAACCACGTTATTCCCGAAAACATTTTTCACTCTTTCGAACATTGCCATGGTGCGCGAAGAAATATCACGAGTATTATTTTCATCCGAGGCAACCGGAAAGTTTTTAGAATCAAATCCATCGCTCCATATCGTCGTGCTAGCCTTCGGCGGTTCCGGCTCGGGGTCTTTTACGCCTAACGTTCTCAAGTAGTCCCTGTATTCTACATAACGCCATAGAAGCCTTAGATACTCTTCCCGGGTCCGGACAGGTCGTTGCTCGTATTCCGTACCGGAATATATCTTATCCATGTCTATGATTTTCCATTGCGCCATAGTTCCGTGAACCAGGCAGATGTTGGAAGGCTTCGGATCGTGTATGGCGATGCCATACCTGTCGAATGCCTCAAGATAGGCATCGACAGCATCTCTTATTGCCACAGACCTTCTTCTGGCAGGTAAAGTTTCGCTTCGCAGAATATTCGCAAGCGTAGCGCCATATACATATTCCTGTGCGATTATCGTTATGGGGCTTACGTAGCCCTTATTGGCGACTTGGATAGACGCTTGGGCGCCGTATTTCGAAATATATTGCTCGGCCCCCGGAATTTTTGAATATTTTTCCCATAAGTGCAAAGAGTTTATAAGATTTATACGGTCTTCCGCGTCCATGGTCGGATATGTTGGCTTAACGGCGAACGAAAATTTTCTTCCGTTATCAAGCGTTACCGTGGCAAGGAAAGTCATTTTTATCCCTCCCCTGTCATCATACACTAGTCTTATATCGCTGATATCGTCCCTGTTCAGTTCCATGCTGAAAATGTTTCTAAAGGCGTTTTCCAGGAATCCGTTATCCGGCGCTCTCATTACATGTTCTATCATGGGAAGAAAGTCTTCAGGATAATCATGCCGCGGAAAAATAGTGCCAAGCTCAAAACCTTTTTCCTGAGGAGAGTATCTCTTAATCGTGTAATCCCACTCGTTGATCACAGGGCCCTTTAGGCTGAATTCAATAGGCTTAGGTGAATTATGAATATCAAGAAGTTGTCCGGTCGAAGGAGAAAGCGCAATATCCCTGGGCTCTTCCGGAAAAACACTCTCTTCGACAACTTCTATATTCTCTGCCTTAAGGGCTTCCGCTATCCTCGCAATCATGATCTTTGAGCTAACGCTATCTTCTTCGCCGACTACCTTCGCTTGAAGAAGAGAGCCGCTCTTCACTTTATACCGCGAAAGCACCAGGCTAATAGCACGTTTAACATCTGTATTAGGCGCAAAGTTCAGCATGATACCGATCTTGCGTTCCCGGTCATATAGGGTCAGACATACCACTCTGGCATTGGCAATTACATAAATATAATCCGCCTCATCCGCATTCGCAATGCAGGCCTGCCCCGACAGCACACAGAGAGATTTATAACTGTCAAGATCCTCTCTTAACATGGTCATGCGTTCCGGCGGAGGCATTATTTTCATGGATTCCGCAGTTCTTTTTTCTTCCAGGCTAACAGCCGAGTCCTCTTTTTCATAAAGCGGAAGTTCGAGGATATCTTTCGTACCGGGATTATCTGTGACCGGGAAACTTTTCAGGTCTTCGCCTTCCGGTGCCCGAAGGCTCTCTCCCGCAGGAAAGTCTTTCCCGTCCCCTTCATCGCCGATGCGAATATTCTTGATAGTTTCGAAAAACTCGGACAGGCTTATTGAATTTCGCGATAGCGCTTCTGACGCGGCAGAGATCGCATCCCCCGCCTTCTTAGTCTTCGCTATCTTCTTTTCAAGATTATCAAGCTTCTCACCGATACCCGGTATTACCTCCCATTTTATATCGATAGCTCTATTGTTCGGCAAAATGATCCATTTTATTACACGTAAAGCGATCCGGCATGAATTCAGGGCAAATGCCTTGATGGTATTGTTAAAACCCGGCCCTCTTTTTCTGCCAAGAACTCCGGTTTCAAAATCGGCGAACATCTTTTCGGCAATTTTTCTTGCCCTCCGTATCTTGTACCGGGTGAGAAAATCGGCCATCGATTCATGGGAAGTGAGTGTATACAATACCTCATCCCGGAATACGTCATAATGCGCCCCGAGCTCAAAATGCAGCCAGGAAAGTTCCTGCGGCTTCAGCTCACGCGGAAAACCTTTGCCGGTGAGATAGGCCCTTAGTTCTTTCGCAAAATCGTCATATATCCCTTCACGCACCTTCAGGTAAACTATCTGCTCCTGTATCTGTATCGGCCATGCACCTGTATCCACCCGCTGTATCAGCTTCAGCGCATTCACTTTTTCATCGTGATAGTTTTTCGCTGTTTTTCTGTCTCCGAGATTTTCCCATCTATGAGCAAGGCGCCCGTATCGGTTAGCCAGGTCAATGAAATCTCTCCTGAATTCCTGGGCACGGGCCTCATCGACCTGCCCTTCCTCTATCTGCGCACCCCATTTTTTGTACAGCTCCATTTCGTACAGGTCCGCCTGGTTCATCTTCTTCTCAATGAAAGGCAGCATATCTTTTGTTTTGGTCTTCGCATCTATTGCCGCAAGGCGCCTGAGCCTTTTTTCGAGCCTCTCAACGGAACCAATCGCCTTCTCGCTTTCATTCAGGGCCCATACCCTCTGTTCCTGTATCTTTTTATGCATCAGGGCAGGCGATGCCTTTTTCGCGGTCCAGTAATTATATGCTTCCAGGATGCGCATTCTGGAGTTGAGGACTATTGCCAGGTCTTCCATATCCTCTTTTTTACTGATATCGAAATCATCCAGGAGGTACATGGACATGTAGAGGGCGTTGCGCCTTCTGCCGACATACACCGGCACAAAAACGCCACTCTCGAGATCCGAAAATAAGAGGCTAGTCCGCATGTCCGTGAGCCCCAGGACGGTGACTTCATCGCGCAGCCGGCCAGCTCTTGCCGCGAAAACATCCCCAAGCTGCGGCGCTTTCTCTTCAAGGACCGCTATGGCCGCGGATATTTTAGCCGCCCTTTCAGCATGCCTGTCATAACTCTCATCGCCCGGCGAGATAGTGTCAGGTTCTATTTCATCCGGCCTTATTTCATATTTCGAATGCGGAGGCCTCGATAAGAACGCCTTATGGTATGTATGTATAATTGAGTCGAGCGCGAAATGTCGCAAGAAGACATCGCGTTCGGCCCGTTTTATTTTGATTATCCTGTAGATATAAAATACTGCGAGGAAACAAGCGACAATCGTCAAAAGGCTTGTCGAAAACGCGACAATATCCATCAATTGAAGCTCATAATTTATGGAATACGCGGCTCCGGCCAGGGTTATGGCGCTTACGGCATACAGCACGTCAGTAATCGCGATTTTCTTGAGGGAGGATAGCGGTGTATCTTTTTTGTTTTCGGTGGCTTTTTCAGGCGCGGCAGGCGCAGGCAGTTGCGCCATTTTTTTCAATATCTGCCGGTGGATCGTGCTTTCGGGATGCATCTCATAAGACGATACCACCTGCTGCGTTATATCAGAATAACCGTTCGGAATGGTGTCGGAAGAGCTTATCTGCGAATCATAATAACGGATGAGGAGATCTTCCGCGGGGAGCTCCAGCCGTATTTCATCGAGTTTTCCGTCATGCCGTAAGGGCGTAAATTCAACATCCGCGAATTCCTCTTCGCTCGATTTTGCCCAGCGCAATATATCGTCCAGCGTCACAGCATTTAATTTGTCCCTAAGCGCGCTGCGTTTTTCTATCAGCTCGAGGATGAGCGCTGCTCTTAAGCGCGCT
>JAKLDX010000065.1 GCA_022703295.1 Candidatus Omnitrophota bacterium | reverse complement strand
GTGGTCTTCGGGTTTGCCTCTATCTCTTTTAGTATGAGAAGGGCCTTCTCGGAGTCCAGTATTTTGGTATTTTCATCCATCTGTTCATCTCCTGAACACATGATAGAATAACAGATGCGGGATAAGCAGTCAAGAAGATTTAATCGAAGAATTTCCTCATCCAGAGCTCGAGATTTATCCAGCTCCATATCTCAAATTTAAGGTCTTTTTTACCCTCGCAGTGCTCTTCGAATGCCTTCGCTACTTCCCGCGTATTAAATATGCCGCGATTTTTAAAAGACTCCGAATTGATTATATCGAGCACGTATCCTTTTATCTCATTCCTGAACCAATCGGCGCTGGGGGTGGGAAAACCTTTCTTGTCTTTTCTTGTCCTTATCTTTTCCGGCAGTATCCCTTTCATCGATTCGCGAAGGATGAATTTTGTGATGCCATCCCTTATCTTCAGATCGTTGGGCAGGCACGACATGAATTCCACAAGCCTGTAATCAAGGAAAGGAGAACGGCTTTCTATGGAATGCGCCATGCTTGCCCTGTCCTCATATTTGAGCCAGCCCGGGATCGGGTACATCTGGTATCCCATAAACGAACTTTTCCTTAAGAATCCGCGGGGCGCATTCTCCAGGCCTACGCTCACCGCGTACTTATCGCGGAACTCCCTGTTCATCATGCCTGCCATAGAGCCGTATTTAAAAGTATCCTTGAGAGACCGCGGCAGGCTGAGCGAAATATTGATCCTCATGGAATCGGATATGAGCGCGCCTTTGGTCAAATGGTATACGGCAGGGTCGAAAAACTTCAACTGTGAGCAGTATTTTTTAAGGTCCAGGTTCCTTAGGAGGTCCGCATAATAAAAAGCGAAATCTTTTATGTATCCGCCCAGCCCCTCGTCCCCGCCGTGGCCGTTAAGCACTACCTTGATGCCTTTCTCGTGTATCGCGCGCATTATCTGCCACTGGGCATAGACGTTCAGGTGTAAAAAGGGCTCTTCCTGATGCCATATCAGGCTATCCAGGTCCTCCAGGAGTTTCGCGGGCGACGGAAAGATACACACGGATTCAAGATTATATTTATCTGCCGCCTCTTTGATATATTCCCTCTCATCGTATGCCGGATCGTCAAAGCATGACGAGAACGTCATCAGGCTGTTGTCCTTTAAATCCAGCGCGGCCACAGCCGTCACGCTGGACGAATCGAGCCCTCCGCTTAAATGCGCCGACACCCTGACATCGCTTCTGAGCCTTATCCTTACGGCATCCTTGAAGAGCGCCGAGAATTTAGCGATATACTCGCTCTCGCCGATATTCTCGGGTTCCGAAAACGGGATGTTCCAGTATTTATTGATGCTGATCTTTTTTTCGCCGAGCGGCAATATAAGATAATGCGCGGCCTTTAGCTGCATTATATCTTTGAAAAAAGTCTCGCCCGACACAGACGTATAGCCCGGCTCCCTTACAAGGTAAGCAAAGACCGCTTTGTAATTAGCGCCGGCATCCGGCACGCCCGAGGCAAGTATGGATTTTATCTCTGAGGAAAATACAAAAACGCTATCGTCGTGATAATAAAAGAACGGCTTCTTGCCGAGCCTGTCCCTTGCGCAGAAAATAAGGCTCTTTTTCACGTCGTATAAAGCAAAAGACCACATGCCGTTGAACCTGCTCAGGCAGCCTTCACCGTATTCCTCATATGCGTGTATTATGACTTCGCTGTCGGAATTACTGGCGAATTTATGCCCTTTGGAAACGAGTTCTCCTTTAAGCTCTAAATAATTATAAATTTCGCCGTTCTGGACTATCCATATCGAGCCGTCCTCATTGGACATGGGCTGGGCGCCCTTTTCGGTTAGGTCGATTATCTTCAGCCTCCTGTGGCCGAGGGCTACATCCGATAATTTATAATTCCCGGGGTTCGACCTCTCTTTTCTCGCGGAATCGAAAAAAACATACCCTTCGCCGTCGGGCCCTCTGTGAGACGCGGCGTCGCACATGCCCTTTATGCCTTTTCTCTGGTCCTGCGGCCTGTCAAAATTTATGATCCCGGATATCGAACACATCTAGCAGTTTTCCTTTACGAAATCCACATATCGCTTTACAGTACCTGAATGTTTTGAAGAAATACACTTTTCAATGGACGACAGCCTGGCGGAAATGTCTGCATCGCCGATAAGACCGCATATTGCGCGGGCCATCTCCTCTTCGCTGTGAACCTCGCATTGCGGATATACATTCTTTATCTCGTCAACTATACCGCGCCACATATTCATGAAATTCCCGAATATTATCGGCCTGCCGTGGACAAGCGCTTCGAATATATTGTGGCCTGCCCCGCGCTCGTTTATCGGGATTATGGAATTGCCGATATATATGATATCCGAAACACCGTAAACGCGCGCCAATTCCCCGAATGTGTTCAGTATCAATACCTTGGCTTCCTTCGGACCAGGGACACCCTTCCTGAACCTGAAGGACAGCCCCTTGCCTTTCAATATCCATTCGAGGTCGGGGATCTCGTGAGCCCATCTGGGAGCTATTATCATCTTAAGATCCGGGACTTTCGCGCTCGCCTTTATGAAGGCCGATACAACAAGCTCGAATTCAACCGAATGGATGCTGCCTGCCATGAATATCTTGTCACTATTCAGGAAGCCGAGCTTTGATTTCAGCTCGTTCCTCTCATACTCGTTCATATACAGATATTCGAGGTCGTACCTCAGGTCTCCCAGGACGGATATCTTATTGCCGTCGCATCCCAATTTTATGAAATTCTCCTTGTCGGCCTCGGTCTTGGCGCCTATCTTATCCAGGTATTCAAAGAATCTCATCTGTCTCGCTCTTCTCGAGACAAGCTGCCCGCGCAGGACGCTGTCGTTCATGCGGGCGCTGATAAGTATATTTCTGACGCCCATTTTTTTCGCCTCGCGCAAAAGAACGGGATAATAGGCATTCTCTACGTGGATTATGGCTGCGGGGTGTATTTTCTTGACGGCCCTTCTTACCGGCCAGCTTATGTCCCAGGGGGGATCGATTATGTGATCGGCCATTTTTATGCCGGCGGCAAAAGCGAAGGCATCCTGCGACTCGGTCGAAAGAACTGTTTTATATCCCTGCAGGGCCTGCCTTACGGATCTGCAGAAAGATACTGACTGGGTTATCTCGCCCCCGGATATGGCGCTTATCCATATAGACTTTTTCCCGGCAAGATCGCTTTCAAGTTCTTTGGCCGGGAATCCCCATTTATTCCAGAAGTACTGCCGCCAGTACGGTGTCTTCCCAAAAACGGCTTTTGATATGAAAGTCACCGGAGCGCTCAGGACGGCGTTTCCCAGGTATTCGAGATCCCTCATCAGCTCTTTAAGCAAATTTTAACCAGCCTTCCTGAAAAAACGGTCTATTTGCTTTATTATATATTTCTTCATCTCCTGGGTCATTTCCGGATAGACCGGTATATTCAAAACCTCGACGGAAGCTTTTTCGGATTCAGGCAGGTCTCCTTTTTTGTATCCCAGGTAAGAAAAACACTTTTGCAAATGCAGGGGTATCGGATAGTACGCGCGTGAATCTATACCGTTCTTCATCAGATGTTCGGAAAGAGCGGCCGCCTTGGGAGTCCTCAGAATATACAGGTGGAACGTATGCTTAAGGCCTTTAGGGGTTACGGGGACCTGCACCGGATATTTCGAGAGCGCCTTATTGAAAAATTCGGCATTCTTTATTCTCCCGGCAAGCCATCTGTCCAGGTATTTCAGTTTCACGTTAAGGACGGCCGCCTGCAGGTTATCGAGCCGGCTGTTATAGCCTATCGCGTCGTGATAGTATCTTCGCTCGCTGCCATGGTTATGAAGGAGCCTCGTCAACTTCGCCACTGCCTCGTCATTAGTAACAAGCATCCCGCCGTCGCCGAAGGCGCCCAGGTTTTTGCTCGGAAAGAAACTTATCGCGCCTGCGTCCCCGAAAGAACCCGCCTTTTTACCGTTATAGGTAGAGCCTATGGCCTGGGCGCAATCTTCGAGAATTTTGAGGTTATGCTTCTTGGCTATGCGGATTATCGGGTCCATGTCGGCGCACAGGCCGTAAAGGTGGACCGGCAGGATCGCTTTAGTACGGCCGGTTATTTTCTCTTCAATGAGGCCGTGGTCGATGTTGTAAGTAGCCGGATCTATATCCACGAACACCGGCTTCGCCCCGACCAGGACTACGGCTTCGGCCGTAGCTATGAAACTGAACGGGGTTGTAATTACCTCGTCGCCTTCCTTTATGCCCAGGGCTTTCAGTCCGAGGATCAGGGCGTCCGTGCCTGAATTAAGCCCCACGCCGTATTTAACGGTGCAAAAATCGGCAATGGATCTCTCGAGTTTCTGCACTTCCTCTCCGAGTATGAAATACTGAGAATCCATTACGCCGTGAACGGCCCTGTCGATCTCTTTTTTGATGGATTTATACTGTGCCCTTAAATCTGCCAATGGGATCTTCATCTATTCTCCTTTTGTGTTCATATTATTATAATGGGGATATTAGCTTAATATTTTATCATTACATAAAACATATTGCAATCAGGAAGCAAACCGGTCTTTAAAAAGGTACTTTAGGGGGTGGTCAGGGGTTTATCGCGGCCTCTTTCTGTCTTTCGGCCTCTTTCTGCTTATTCTTTATGCCCAGGAACTTCATCGCATTCAGATACATACCGTAAAAGAATAGCAATATCATGAAAAAGTAGTTTCTGTCATATCCGGCTTTTATGCCTACAAGCCTCCTGAAAAGGTCATTCTTCTTCCGCGTCACAGGATGATATATCGATATATCTTTTCTGTATTCATCAACCTCCCAATACGGCCTGTATCTCAAGCCTTTTTTCAACTGCGGACTTATGAACTTGGGCCTGAATCCAGCGTCTTTCAATATATTGTAAATAAGGGTCTCTCCTACGGAAAATTCAAGCTCCATAATGGCCTTGTAACCCCTGGATGACTCTATTTTTTCCAGGCGCTCTCTCAAAAAATCGACCGCTTTGCGCGATAGTATTATCAGCGGGTTGAAATTGCCCACCACCCTGTCATCGAGCCTATTGACGCCTATATTTTTCAGGATATCAAGATATGAATCTATGTGCTGGGCAAAGACTTTGCCGTGATACCACCATCCCGTGGAATCAAAATTCGGATATATCACAAAATCGAAATCCCCGGGGGAGATAAAATCCAGGAGCGCGCCGCTCCCGCAGACAAGGCAGTCGGAATCCATCGATACGAAATAATCGTATTCCCGGCCCTTCAGGTATTCGAACGAGTCGAAAAGGAAATTATGCGAACGCCGCCACTTGTAATTGCGCTTGTCCTCCATCTCCACCAGATTGCCGGCAGGCTCCCCGAGGTCTTCGTTACTTGCGTAGATATAGAGCGGTTTGCCGAAGAATTTCTGCACGCCCTTATACAGGTCCAGAAAAACGCTGAACTCCACATGTACGGAAGTGCCGAATATGAGCCTTTGCGCGTTCTTAAAAAGAGTGGGCCTGTTAAATTCGGCCGCGTCCGGGAAGTTCAGTAATCTTGCCTTTAAACGTAATGTCAGATACCGCGATAATGACATGAGCGCGCTGCCCGATGTGAGGCCCATGCCTGATTTAAGGCCTTTCCAGATCGCCTTTGCTCTTTCTCCGACGATGATACGGGATTTTAGCATAATATCGTTTTCGGCCGTCATCCCGCTCCGCCTTGCCCTGATAAGCGTGAGCGGCTCAGGCAAATATTCGAACCTGCCCCCTTTGGCCGAAAGTTTAAGCCAGAAATCCCAGTCTTCATGGCTTTTCAATGATTCATCGAATCTCATGCCTTCGATGGCTGAACGCCTTACCATGATCGTGGTAACAGGCATAAAGTTGGACCTCTTAAGAAAGAAAAGCACATCCCCTGAAAATTTGGGATGCGGCGAGTCGAACAAGGTATTTTTATCGTCTTCCAGAAAATATTTTTCGTTTGTATGGACGACGGCTGCCGAGGAGTTCTTTTCGAATACGGATAATTGTTTTTCGATCTTTTCTTTCAAAAAAATGTCATCGGCATCAAGAAAGGCTATGTATTCACCGGCGGCATTTTCGAGAGCGTTATTTCTTGCTGCCGCAAGGCCGGCATGCGCTTGCTTTATATACCGGATCCGCGGATCCCCGTAATTTTTGTCTATGATATCTTTAGTGTTGTCCGCCGAGCCGTCGTCTATTATCAGGAGCTCGAAATCAGGAAATGTCTGCGACAGGGCGCTTGATACCGATTCCGGGAGGTACTTCGCGCAGTTGTACGTCGGCAGGATTATGCTTACTTTAGGCATGAGACTCGCGGCTTTCCTTCATGAGCGGATAAAATGTCTTTTCTTGAAATAATCTATCGTGTTCGATAATCCTTCCTCAAGGCCGACCTTAGGCCTCCAGTGAAGAAGATTTTTTGCCTTCGTTATATTCGGGCACCGGACTTTCGGATCATCGACAGGCAGCGGTTTAAAGACGATCTTTGAACCTGCGCCGGTC
>JAKLDX010000064.1 GCA_022703295.1 Candidatus Omnitrophota bacterium | reverse complement strand
GGCTGGGCATCAGGCCGAGAAGATGCAGCAGTTTTATTTCAAATATCCTGGCCACCCGCCTGGCGCTAGTCTCGCCGGCCATCAGCTTTAAGCTGTTGAGCAGGATATCGAAGACATCGTTATTCTTGTCGGACATACTGGTCACGGAATCGAGAAGCTCTATTATATACGTAGCGTAGGCAAGCCTATCGAGAGACTCTCTTACCGGATTGAAAAATTCCACAAGGTCACACTGAGATATCGTAAAGAACTCGCTCTTCTTCCTCTCGTAAAAGACTATTTCATCGAGAGCGAATATCTCGAGCGACCCGCCGCCGTATTGCGCGTGCGGCCCCCTCACCCCGCGGACGATCCCCTTTATCTTTCCGAAATCTCTGGTGTAAAAGGTAAGGCTTAAGGAAGTTTCCCTCAGGTCCTGGCGGCGTAAAAGAATAGCTTCAGATTTTTGTATAGCCATTTCTATTTGGCAGGGTTAGATATTACTTTAGCGGAATAGCTGAAATACAAGCGTGGTCACAAGAATGCCCAGAAGACTTCCGACGACAACCTCCCATAAATTATGTATGGCATATGTCACCCTGTGACGCGCTATAATGAACGCCATGACAAAAGCAAGGCTAACCACGATAAAATTATTTGTCAGGAAAAATATCGCGGCCCATATGGCAAAAGCCATCGCCGCATGCCCTGACGGCATGCCTCCGCGAAGCGGAGTCCCCTTATGAAAAAAGATCTTCCCCAGTATAGTCAGGCCGAATACCAATATCAGCGATATGAACGTTATATGCCATGGCGATTGTTTTATGCGCAATGATGTCACTTCTATATTAAAAGGGATATTCTTTGAGAACAGGATGTAGCCGACAATGGCGGCGTTTATCGATGTCAGCAGCACGGCGCCCGCGCTCACGTCTTTTATGACACGCGCTATCGGATGGAACTCGCTCTTGACTATATCTACGACCAGTTCTATGGACGTATTTAACATCTCCGCCGTCAGCACCAATATTATCGTAATGCTTAACGTTATGATCTCCATCGAATTGAAATTCAGGTATACGCCCAACAATATGATCAGGAAGGCGATCAGGAAATGGATGCGCATGTTGCGCTCAGTCTTCAATACGTAAATGAACCCTTCTACCGCGGCATTAAAACTTTCGATAAATCTTCGTTCTTGCATATACACCCCAGGATCTGTTCCTGCCTTTTGAACATCTTCTTTTTATTCTTCTGATCTTCGTCGTCGTATCCGAACAGGTGCAGGACACCGTGGATGACGTAAAGCGTTATCTCTTTTTCGAATTCGGTGCCGAAAAGCGCGCAATTCTTGAAGGCCGTATCAAGCGAAATAAATATCTCTCCGAGGAAAAGGTTAGAGCCGAACTCTTTTCTGTCTATCTTGAAACTCAGGACATCGGTAGGGGAATCCTCTTTCCGGTATTTCTTATTGAGGACCTTTATCTCCTTGTCTGCTACAAAAACAACTTCCAGTTCCGTGTCCTGGGCCCTTTTTATATACTTAAGAACCTCCGATATCAGTTTCTTTACAAAATTCGTATTAATTTTATATTTTTTATTAAGGTTCACCACCCTGTATCTATATCCTACCCTCTTCTTCGATGCCTGCATCATAGTGGTCATCTTCTCGGCCTTTTATATGCGGTTATGATTTCCGGTTTATTTCGTCTCTTCATCTTTATCCTTAGGCCCTATTTTAGGAAAATCTATATCAACGGCTATTAAAGGCCTCTTATCGCTGTGGGCCTCGGCAGGCGGAGGATTGCCTTTAATATAACCCCTGTTGCCGGACACGCCCTGGTCCGCCCTGTCGGTCTCCATTATATAAGGTTTACTAACCTTGCATCCGAGGATGCATAAAGCCGAAAAAATTATAACCAATAAAAGATAAGCTGAGCGCATGACATCTCCTTAAATTATAAGAACTTCTACTTCTTTATTTTTATATTAAGCTCGTTGAGCTGTTTTTCGTCTACAGGCGACGGGGCGTTCGTCATGGGGCAGACGGCCTTCTGCGTCTTCGGAAAAGCTATCACGTCCCTTATCGAATCGCATCCGATAAAGAACGTCATCAGCCTGTCCAGCCCGAAAGCCACTCCGCCGTGCGGCGGCGCGCCGTACCTGAACGCGTTCAGAAGAAAGCCGAATCTCAGGCTGGCCTCGCTATCGCTTATGCCTATGGTCTTAAAGATAAGCTCCTGTAATTTTCTGTCGTGTATCCTTATGCTGCCCGAACCTATCTCGGTGCCGTTTATGACAAGGTCGTAAGACCTGGACCTTACCTTACCGAGCGACTCGCCCTTTTCGAGTAACGAAATATCGTCAGGATGGACCGAGGTAAACGGATGATGCTCTGATTCCCACCTCTTCTCTTCATCATTATATTGAAATAGTGGAAAATCGGTCACCCACAGAAAATTAAAAGCTTTCTCGTCTATAAGCTTCAGGGTCTTGCCCAAAAACTTCCGCAGCGCCGCCATCGAATCATAAGCGATCTTAGACTTATCGGCCACTATGAATATCATGTCGCCGTCTTCTGCCGCCAGGCGCTTCTTTATCGCGGCAAGCTCATCTTTCGAAAAGAACTTGTCTATCTGCGATGTCAGTGCCCCTTTTTCGGCTTTGAAGTTCGCGAGCCCCTTGGCTCCGTACTCTTTTACAAATTCTATCAACTGGTCGACCTGGCCGCGTGAATAGGAGCCGCAGCCTTTGGCGTTTATAGCTATTATCCTGCCTTCCTTCTTGAGCACATCCTGGAATATCTTGAACTGGCAATCTCCGACAAGGTCGGTGATCTCCGAAAGTTCCAGTCCGAATCTGGTATCAGGTTTATCGCAACCGAATCGCGCCATTGCCTCAGAATACTTAAGCCTGGGGAAAGGTGTCTTTAAATCAAAGCCTATGGCGCCTTTGAATATCTTCTTCATCAGGCCTTCCGATAATTCATAGATATCTTCTTCTGTAACAAAGGACATTTCAATATCGAACTGAGTGAATTCCGGCTGCCTGTCGGCCCTGAGGTCTTCATCGCGGAAACATTTCGCTATTTGGAAATACCTGTCCATAGAGGATACCATCAATATCTGCTTGAATAACTGCGGCGACTGCGGAAGCGCATAGAACATGCCAGGATTCACCCTGGACGGCACGAGGTAATCCCTAGCGCCTTCAGGCGTGGATTTCGTAAGTATCGGCGTTTCTACCTCGACAAAATTCCTCTCGTCGAAATAATCCCTGGCCAGCTTGCACACCTTGTGCCTGAGCCGCAGGCTATTCTGCATGGAAGGCCGCCTCAGGTCAAGATATCTGTATTTCAATCGGGATTCTTCCGTAACTGTGATATTATCCATTATTTCAAAAGGCGGGGTCTCGGCTTTATTCAGGATCTCGATCTTCGTCGCATGCACCTCTATTAAACCTGTCGGTATCTTACGGTTCTCGGTGCCGGCAGGACGTTTATCGACCTTGCCTTCGACCCTGACCACAAATTCGGAACGCAGCTCTTCACCTTGCTTATGAATAGCAGCGTCAAGCTGCGGATTGAATACTATCTGCGTAATGCCGTAGCCATCACGCAAGTCTATGAATATCAGGTTGCCGTGATCCCTGCGGCCCCCAACCCAGCCGCAGATAGCAACCGCCTTGCCCAGGTCCTTCTCGTTCAACTCACCGCACGTATGTGTCCTTAGCATAATTTTAACCTAAATTATTTTTTAGATGCTCTATGATCTCGGAAAATTTTTTGTTTTCCTGTTGTTTTGTCTCCATGTCCCTTATGGCGACCTCACCCCTGGCGATCTCGTCCTCGCCCATTATTATCATAAATTTAGCTCCCTGCTTATCCGCGTTCCTCATCTGGGATTTCAGAGATGAGCCCTCCAGGCCGACTAGGACAACCGCTTTTAATTTACAAGGATCGTCATTAATACTTTTCGATACTTCTTCCGAGAGTTTCAGGCACCGGTCGCGGGCAGTATTACCGAGGACGGCAAAATAAATAATTTTTGGTTTCAGGATATCCTTCTTATCGCCCAATGCCATTATAACTCTTTCTATGCCTATGGCGAAACCTACAGCGCCGACATCGGGGCCACCCAGTTCTTTTACAAGATTGTCATACCTGCCTCCGGCTCCGATAGCGTCCTGAGAACCAAGGGCCTGATGGGTGACTTCAAAGACCGGCCCTGTATAATAATCAAGGCCTCTCACCAGATTTTTAGCTATTTCGAACTCTACACCGGCAACTTGAAGCATGGCCCTGACCGCGGCAAAATGGTCCGCGCACTTCCCGCATAAACTGCCGCTCATATCAGGCGCATTTTTTAAGACGGCCTTACATGTTTCGCTTTTGCAATCCAGCACCCGCAATACATTTTTCTCTATCCTGTCTTTGCAATCATCGCATAATCCGCTCTTATTTCCATCAAGATATTCTTTTAATTTCCCGGAGAAATTCTCTTTGTCGGTTTTGCAGCCGAGGCTATTAAGTTTTATTTTGAAATTATCAAGGCCTAATCGCTTAAGCAACCTGTCTAATCTTATTATGACTTCGGCGTCTACCTGCGGCGAACGGGAGCCTATCCTCTCAACGCCAATCTGATGAAATTGCCTAGAACGCCCTTTTTGAGGCCGTTCCGCCCTGAACATAGGCCCTATATAATAGAGCAGCCCTTCCGCTTCGGAATATACGCTATTCAGAGAATGTTCTATATAGGCACGGACTATAGGCGCCGTTCCCTCCGGACGCATTGTAAGGGGCCTGCCCTTCCTGTCCTCAAAAGTAAACATCTCCTTTGAGACAATATCCGTCGCCTCCCCTATGCTTCTTACAAAAAGCGGAGATTCTTCAAGTACAGGGGTCCTAATTTCCCTGTACCCCGCAGATTCAAGCTCAAGGCGCGCGAGGCGCTCGACCTCCTGCCATATACGTACACCGTCCGGCAGTATATCTTCCATCCCCTTGACTGATTTGTATTGCATTTTAATATCCTCTCAAACCCTATACCCCTCACCCAA
Organism: Candidatus Omnitrophota bacterium; assembly: GCA_022703295.1. Lineage (GTDB taxonomy): Bacteria > Omnitrophota > Gorgyraeia > 2-01-FULL-45-10 > 2-01-FULL-45-10 > JAKLDX01. The sequence continues at coordinate 1,510 of JAKLDX010000064.1, read as the reverse complement.
CTTCCTACATCCTTACACCAACGCCTACGCTTATTTAACCTTCTTCTTCATCACCATTCCGGCCTTGAACGATACGGCCTTGCGTTCCGGGATAGGCACGGTCGTGCCGGTCTTGGGATTTCTACCGACTCTCGGCTTTCTCGACTTCACCTTGAACACGCCGAAGTTCCTCAGCTCGACCGTCTCGCCTTTTGAAAGCGACGCCGTTATGCAGTCGAGCGTCTTCTGCACGACCTTCTTCACGTCAACCTGTTTCAGGCCGGTTTCTTCGGCTATCTTCAGAACTATCTCTTTTTTTGTCATCGCCATCGTTTATTCCTTTCGCTTACTTTCTTTCCAGGGCCCTTTTAACGAAAACTCCGACAGGGTTAAATTGCTCAAGGCGCCTTCTGTTATTCTTGAGCCGTTCCAGTATATTGTTAAGGAATACGTAAGAATCCTTCCAATCGTCATTGACCTTCTTCAATTTCTTCTCGGAGATGAAATGCAGGCTTTGAAGGTCGAGTATATCACAGACAGGATCGGTCAGCCGGCCGTGCGGCATATATTTGAATTCCATTATCTTCCTCAGCTCGTCGTACTTGGCCTTTACCATGTTTTTCGATCCGATGAACCTGTCTTCATCCTCTTTAGTCAGGGAGGCGTTCGCTATTATGCTATTGTAGATAGAATGCAGCTTTCCCCAGTATTCCAGGAAACCCTTCACGTTCTTTATGTCGGATTCTATCTTTCTGTCTATCATAATATTTTATTATTTCCCGACTCTTTGCGAGACAAGGACTTATGTTAACACCGATAAGGAGTAAAGTCAATAAAAATTGAAGGCGGATTATTTTAAGTTTTGAAATTCACCACATCCCTGCCGAATATCTTTTCGATATCCCGGACTAACCCCTCATGCGGTTCAACGGTGAAATTCCGCCCGATAGAGATAGCCACGTGGTTTCCGTCAGGTTTGGTGAAATCCAGGTATACCGGAATCCTGCCCGGGTATCTTGAGAGGATCTTCTTAAGTTTTTCCAGGGTCGTCGTCTCCAGCCCGGCGGTCACGAGTTCTATCTGAACAGTCTTCGTGTATTTTGCCGTAACGACATCAAGGGCGATTATTTCGTTGGCTATTATCTTGGGCTCATCTTCTCTCAGGCTGAGCCTCCCTTTTACAAATACTATGGCATCCTGTTTTACAAGGTTGCCGGACTTTGCAAATGTAACCGGGAAGACGAGCACCTCCACCACCCCCTCCAGATCTTCGAGGGTGACTATGGCCATCTTCTCATTTGTCTTCTTCGTCGTAGTGAATTTGGCCTTTGCGATAATTCCGCCGAGAAGCAGCTCTTCGCCGTCTCCGTGGGACCTTAAGTCAACGGTGGCGCAAGTCGAGTAAGTGTGAAGCAACTTTTCGAACCTTGCCAGGGGATGCTTAGTGATGTCAAAACCCAGCATTTCTTTTTCATAAGCCGGCAACCGGCTTACAGGCAACTCGGGTATATTCGGGATGTCCTGAAATGTC
>JAKLDX010000063.1 GCA_022703295.1 Candidatus Omnitrophota bacterium | reverse complement strand
ACATACAGAGTTTACAGGATATCCTTCTCTTCGGGCTGAAAGGCATAGCGGCGTATGCTTTTCATGCAAGAGAGCTCGGCGCCAGGGACGAGGAAGTAGACGCGTTTATGCACGAAGCCCTGTTCAAAACCATTACCAACGTTAGTTTCGATACGGACCAGTATCTTGAAATGGTTCTGAAATGCGGCAGGATGAACCTGAGGATAATGGAGGTCCTGGATAAAGCGCATACCGAGCGATTTGGCGATCCTGTCCCGACCGAGGTCGATACAGGCACGGTTAAAGGCCCGGGCATACTGGTCACAGGCCATGATCTTCTGGATCTTTATGAATTATTAAAACAGACCGAAGGCACCGGGATAAACATTTACACCCACAGCGAGATGCTGCCGGCCCATAGCTATCCTGAGCTGAAGAAATTCAAGCACTTAGCGGGTAACTACGGAGGCGCATGGCAGGACCAGAAAAAAGAATTTAGCGCTTTCAGCGGCGCTATACTCGCGACAACGAACTGCGTGTTGACGCCGCCCGCTAATACTTACACAGACAGGCTGTTTACGGTCGGCATAACCGGTATCGCGGGGGCTACGCATATTAAAGGAAGGGATTTCTCGGGACTGATAAAAAAAGCGAAATCCCTGCCGCCTCTGCCGCAGGCACCAGGTAAGAAAATCATGACCGGATTTCATCATACCGCCATACTGAAGATCGCCGATAAGATCGTCGCTGCGGTCAAGTCGGGCAAGATAAAAAGGTTCTTCCTGATAGGCGGATGCGATGGCGCGAAGAGCGGAAGGAACTACTATACGGAATTTGCGGAAAAAGTTCCGCAGGATTGCGTGATACTTACGCTTGCCTGCGGCAAATACCGTTTCAATAAACTCGATTTCGGCGCCATAGACGGCATCCCGAGGTTATTAGACATGGGCCAGTGCAATAATGCCTACTCCGCTATTCAGGTTGCTCTTGCATTGTCCAAGGCCTTTAACTGTGGGGTCAATGACCTGCCGCTTTCATTGGTGTTGTCATGGTTCGAGCAGAAGGCGGTTGCGATACTCCTGACACTGCTGGCTCTTGACATCAAAGGTATCAGGGTCGGCCCCACACCCCCGGCATTCATAACGCCGAACGTATTCAAAGTATTGCAACAAAAATTTGACCTGAAGCTGATCACAACGCCGGATGAAGACCTGGCTCAGATTTTAGGTAAAAATTACGTCAAAAAATAAAAAAAGGAGGTGATCATAATGAGAATTACCATAAAGTACATGCTGCGGCCTGTTGCGCATTGCAAAGAAGGTTGCTCCAGATAGTCCTGGGCATGACTTTAAACTGCCCATTAGTTTTAATATTTTTAATAACTAAAATTTTCAGATGTAATTATATTGATATATTGGTATAATAATCCACGCTAGATGACCTCTTTTGGCTTGGAAGGAGGATCCATGACTAGGAGCATAAAATTTCAGGGTAATCCACTCACGCTTGCGGGCAGGCTGATAAAGGCCGGCGCGAGCGCTCCCGATTTTAAAGTAACGTCACAGGACCTCAAGACCGTAAGCCTCGCCGATTTCAAAGGCAAGATAAAGGTCTTATCGTCGTTCCCTTCCCTCGATACACCCGTTTGTGACCTTCAGGTGAAAGAATTCAATAGGCGCGCCGCAACCCTTTCTTCGGACGTAGCCGTCATAGGGATAAGTAAAGACCTGCCGTTTGCGCAGAAAAGGTTCTGTCAGGAAAATAATATAAAGAATGAAGTTGTGCTCTCCGATTATAAAACCTCCTCTTTCGGAATAAATTACGGCCTCATTATAAAAGAGCTCAATCTTCTTGCCAGGGCCGTTCATATAATCGATAAGAATAATACGCTCAGGTATTCGCAGATCGTGCCCGAGCTTACCACGCCTCCGGATTATGAAGATGTCGTCCGGGCATTGCAGGAAGTCATAAAGAAGGAAGCGTCCCCGGACAAAACCGCTTTACCCGGTAAATGCGTACCTTGCGAAGGCGGCCTTCCTCCTATGCCCAAAGAGAGAATAGAGAAGCTGATAGCCGGGTACCGCGGCTGGGAAGTCGTTGAAGATAAGAAAATGGTAAAAGAATTCAAATTCAATGACTTTGCCGATGCCAAGTATTTCCTGGACGTATTGTGCGTATTGTCCGAAGAGCAGGGCCATCACCCGACGCTTACCTTGATATATAATAAGGTAAGGGTCACCCTTACGACGCACGCATCCGGGGCCTTGACTGAAAACGATTTCATAATGGCAAAAATATTTGACGAAGCAGGAGGGGTGTAGATGAAGAAAGTCGCTGTATTGGTGGAGGACCACTATCAGGTGCTTGAAGTATGGTACCCGTATTTACGGTTGAAGGAGGCGGGGATCGATGCGGTGCTTGTCGGAACAGGCGCCAAGAAAGAGTATAAAAGCAAGGAAGGCTATCCTGCGCCGGAGGAACTTTCTATAAACGACGTAAAAGTATCGGATTTTGACGGCGTTGTTATCCCTGGAGGATATGCCCCGGACATCTTACGAAGATACGACCGGATAAATAAGTTCGTGAAAGAAATGTCGGAAAAAGGCAAGGTTGTCGCCTCTATCTGCCACGGCGGCTGGGTGCTGTCATCGGCGGATGTCCTGAAAGGCAAGAAGGCCACGTCATTTTCAGCCATAAAAGATGATATCATAAATGCCGGCGCCACTTTTCTGGACAAGGAAGTAGTGGTGGACGCTAACCTTATAACATCCCGTAATCCGTATGACCTGCCGGCGTTCTGCAGGGAGATATTGAAGAAGCTATAGGCCATAAGTTTTAAACTTAAAGCCAGAAGAGAAGATCATGGAAGAAAAATTGTCGGTAAATAGTTACGAGGTGCTTAAGAGAAGATACCTCCTGAAAGATGACTCGCAGAATGTCGTCGAGACCCCTGATGAGCTTTTCAGGAGGGTCGCGCACCACGTGGCGAAGGCCGAGAGCAATTTTAAAATTAGAGAAGGCTGCGGGAGAGGCATAGAAGATGGGTTTTATAACGCCATGAGCTCCCTGGAATTTATGCCGAATTCGCCGACGCTTATGAATGCCGGCACTTCCATAGGCCAGCTTTCCGCCTGTTTTGTCCTTCCCGTGAAGGATTCTATCGATGATATATTCAAGGCCCTTAGAGATATGGCCAAGATACACCAGTCGGGCGGCGGGACCGGTTTCAGTTTTTCAAACTTAAGGCCGAAAGACGATCTCGTTATGGCGACAAAGGGCGCGGCATCCGGGCCGGTGTCGTTCATGAGCATATTCGATAAAGCGACAGGTGTGATCGTCCAGGGGGGACGCAGGCGCGGGGCGAACATGGCCGTCCTTAGGTGCGATCACCCGGATATAGTGGAATTCATCGAAGCGAAGACGCGGGAAGGAGAGTTTTCCAATTTCAACCTGTCCGTGGGCATTACCGATAAGTTCATGCAGGCCCTTTTAAAGGATAAAGAGTTCGATCTTATAAATCCGAGGACCGGAAAGGTGTCGAGGAAGATCAGCGCCAGGGCAATATTCAACCTGATAGCCGGCGCGGCATGGCAGGCGGGGGATCCGGGGCTCATATTCCTGGACGAGGTGAACAGGGAAAATCCGACGCCGGCTATAGGCAGGATCGAGGCGACCAATCCGTGCGGCGAATTGCCTCTTCTGCCGTATGAGAGCTGTAATCTCGGTTCGATAAATCTTGCCAGGATGGTGGATGGCAACGCCGTGAATTGGGATAAATTGAAATATCACATAAAACTTGGCGTGAGATTTCTGGACGATGTCATCGAGATAAATAAATTCCCTTTACCGGAGATAAAAGAGATAACGTTCGCCAACAGGAAAATAGGCCTCGGAGTGATGGGATTCGCCGATATGCTTGTAAAGCTGGGAGTCGCTTATAATTCAAAAAAGGCGGTCAATTTTGCCGGCCGGCTCATGGGTTTCATACACAGGGAATCGATAAGGGCGTCCGCCGAGCTTGCTGGCGAAAGAGGGGTCTTCCCCAATTATAAAAAATCCGTCTATGCGAAAAACGGCCCGAAGCTGCGCAACGCTACCGTGAATACCATAGCCCCGACCGGCACCATAAGCATAATAGCGGGGTGTTCAAGCGGCATAGAGCCGATATTCGCGGTTAGCTTTGTAAGGAATGTGCTTTCCGGGACAAAGCTTTTTGAAGTAAATCCCGCGTTCGAGGAAATGGCCAGGGGGAGGGGCGTATACAATAAAACCCTGCTGAATAAAATAGCAAGCCGCGGAAGCCTTAAAGGTATGAAGGAAATACCCAAATCCATAAAGGATGCATTCGTAACGGCTTTCGATGTCAGCGCGGAACAGCATCTCCTGATACAATCGGCATTCCAGAGGCATACCGATAATTCGGTCTCAAAAACTATAAACTTGCCGTCGGATGCGACGGCGGAAGACATACGCAGGATCTATCTTACGGCGTATAAGCTTAAGCTTAAAGGCATCACGGTATACAGGTACGGTAGTAAGATAGATCAGGTCCTCTCTTTCAATTATAAGAGCGAGCGAAGGCCCGCAAAAGCGGCCAGTGTGGTTATGGCCGAATCTGAATATTCGGGAGGGTGTGCCACCGGCACATGTCCGTTCTGATGCAGGAAAATTTACACTGGTTCGGGAATTCGGCTTTTCGTTTTGACGGGTCTAAGACGATATATTTCGATCCGTGGAAGCTCGCCGCTCACGCTAAAAAAGCCGATATAATATTTATTTCGCACGAACATTTTGATCACCTCTCTAATTATGACATACAGAACATATGTCTGGCGACGACGGTCATTATATGTAATAATGATGCGGCCGCGCAGCTGAAAAAGGATAAGCCGCCCTGCAAAGATATACGTGCCATGCTGCCCGGCGATCGTATCGAGACCGGCGGCGTGACAGTTAGGGCGGTGCCAAGTTATAACTTAAACAAAGCTTACCATACGAAAGAAAGCAAAAAACTCGGATTTATAGTGTCTATCGATAATATATCCATATATCACGGCGGAGATACCGATAAGATACCCGAGATGTCCGGATACGGATGCGATATAGCTATATTACCCATAGGCGGCACGTACACGATGGGCCCCCGGGAGGCAGCCGAGGCCGCTTTGATAATAAAGCCTAAATTTGCCGTTCCGATGCATTATGATTCCGCTCGGGACGCGAAAGAATTTCAGGACCTTTTAAAAAATAAGATCGAAGTGAAAATACTAAAAAAGGAGGCAAGGTAATGGATAAGTACAAATGTAATGTGTGCGGTTACATTTATGACCCGGCAAAAGGGGACCCGGATAATGGCCAGCCGGCCGGGACGCCTTTTGAAAAATTACCGGACAGCTGGTTGTGCCCGGAGTGCGGCGCGCCGAAAAGCGAATTCGAAAAAATATAAGATAGCTATAAGCTTACAACTAATCAAAAGGAGGAGAGGCTTGAAAGCAAAAATCGACGCGGACACATGCATAGGTTGCGGGCTGTGCGTTACGACATGCCCCGAGGTATTTGAGATGAAAGACGATAAGGCCGTAGTTATCGTAGCGGCAGTTCCGAATAACGCCGAGGAATCCTGTAAGAAAGCGGCGGAAGAATGCCCCGTCACTGCCATAACGGTATCCTAACGAAATAAGGTGAGTGCATGGATGATTTTTCTGTCCTGATAGGCGGTAAGGCCGGGTTCGGTATCGACAAAGCGAGCCTTGTGATAGCGAATATCATAAAGAACCTCGGATACAGGATCTATATTTACCGAGATTACCCTTCTATAATAAGGGGAGGGCACACATTTTCCGTTATACGCTCATCGCGGAAAAAGATCGCCAGCCACCGCAATAGGATAGAATATCTGCTTGCCTTAAATCAGGACACGATCGATTTTCATAAGGATAAGCTAATGAAAGATTCGGTCGTGATCTACGACCCGGATTCTGTCAGGCAGGATTCGCTGCCTATCGGCGTGCAGTGCGTGCCGGTAGCGGTCTTGAAGATAATAAAAGAAGAGAATGCTCCCGATATAATGCATAATAGCTGCATGATAGCGGCATACTGCAAGGCCGCGGGCATAGGATGGGAGATATTGGAAAATGTATTCAGGAAGATATTCGATAAAGAGACGGACCTGAACTTAAAGGTCGCGCGCAGAGGGTATGACGAGTCAAAAGAACTCGGAAAAGTACGTGATCTCGGCCTGGAAAAATTGCCTCTGTTCACCGGGAATGAGACCCTATCGCTCGGCCTGATCAGGGGCGGGCTCGATTCTTACATATCGTATCCGATGACGCCGACTTCCCCGGTCCTGCATTTCATGGCAAACCTGGCTCACGAATTTCAGTTAAAGGTCGTACATCCGGAAAGCGAGATCGCGGTCATGCTTATGGCTCTCGGTTTTTCTTACTGCGGCAAAAAGGTGGCCGTAGGGACTTCCGGCGGAGGCTTCTGTCTGATGACCGAGGGTTTGAGTTTCTCGGGCATGGCAGAATTGCCTGTGGTGATAGTGCTCGGGCAGCGGCCGGGCCCGTCAACGGGCCTGCCGACATACAGCTCCCAGACAGAGCTTCATTTTGCGCTGAATGCCGGGCA
>JAKLDX010000062.1 GCA_022703295.1 Candidatus Omnitrophota bacterium | reverse complement strand
TTTTTCAAACCTTATCCCCATATCCTTCGAAGGCGATTGTATAAGATCGAATTGAAGCCTCTTACGCTCGAAATAGGCCTTCCTCAGGTCGTCCAGGATATCGTTCCTCAGCTGCGTGGTAAGCCTGGAGCGCACATCTATATTGGTCTGATCGTCGGACCAGATGAGGGCAGCAAGGTCCCACGAGGCAGACACGTCCATGCCGTCCGACATGTCATCGGGACCTACCGTCACGTAATCACGGGTCGCGCTCGTATATATCTCCGCGTTAGTCGAGGCATGCTTGTATGTCCCGACGCTTATTTTCGGTACCAGCGCCTTAAGCCGCGCCTGGTTCCGCCAATTTTTTATCTTGTCCGGGCTGACTTCGTTGAATTTCATGGCCTCTCTCTGTAACTGCCTGAAGCTAGGCTCACCATCAAAGATTATCTTAATATCCTTCAGATTCCTTTCGACATCCACATACTGGTCCTGCGAATAGAACCCGCTTTCCAGCCTATACAACCCTTTATTCGTAACTGCCCATAAAGATTTTTCGTCTTCCTGGCAGAATATGAGGCTCGTCACGCTCACCATCCTGTCGATCCCGCGATATAGCTCGCGCCACCCGGACCTGTCCGGGATATATTCAAAGACGCCTTTTGTAGTAGCGCAATATAATCTTCCATTCTTCTTTGATGCCAAAATATGCTTCAAATTCCCCGTCAGGCCGCTTACCGGAAGATTCTTCCATGTCTTGCCTTCGTCATCCGAATATAATATTTTTCTGCTCAGGCCCGCATAAACCCTGGAACCTTTTATTTCCACACATATCACAGGCTCTCCCGCCGCTTCTTCATTCTCCGCGGTGCCGGGATCTTCTTCCTCGTTACCGGATTCGATAACGCTATGCACATATATCCTTTCCCAGCCGGAAGAATCTTCTTTCCTTATGTATAGGCCGTCATCGGCCCCGGCATAGACCGAATCTTTGTTCATGGCAACATAACCTATACTTTTATTTCTCAGGCCTTCGCTTATATCCCGCCATGTTGAGCCTGCGTCATAACTTAAAAACACACCCTTTTCGGTCCCTATTATAATTTTCTTCGGGTCATACCTTGATATGTCGATAGCCACCACATTATTCTTGCCGGGGATGATAGTCCTAAAGACGTTCTTCCATGTTTTCCCGTGATCTTCGGACCTGAACAGCCCCTTCCTGGTGCCGGCATATATATTCTTTGCCCTGCAGCCCAGGCACCTTATCTCGTTTTCGCCTGATGGCAGCATAAATACGGATTCCCACTTATCGCCGGCGTCTTTGGCTCTGTATATCTCGTATTTCGTCGCAAGGTACAGTTCGTCCTTCTCTATTATCATTGCGCGAGTCTCTACGTTCCTTATATTGCCATCTTTACCGGCCCATATCTCCTGGCCTTCGCCGTACCGGAAGCCCAGGGACATAAGACCTATTATAAAAATCGCCGCTTTCACCTTCATACACAACCTCCTTATAAAATCCGCATACTAACAGATATTTAATTTTTTGTCAATAATTATTTTGCTAATAATCAATAGGGCATTCCCGCTGCCTTTCATATATATAAGACGTAAGAATTACCCGAATTATTGCAAAAAAATTAAAATTTTTACCGCATAAAAACAAAAAGGCGCCGCTGAACGCGACGCCTTGTCTTGAATTTTCTGTGTGCCTTTATCTGTTCTCTATCCGAGCTGCCTGAGCTGCGCTATTATCTTATCCTTCTGTCCGCCGAACTTCTTCTCATCGATCAATTTCACCGCGATGTTTATCTCATTGATCCCGAATCTGGACAGGCTTTTGGTCTTTTCCAGACTTTTCGAAAGCCACTCCAGTATCCGTCCTTTATGCTCATCGCTTATGATTTCCGCGCTTTTATTATGATATTCCCGGTACGTCCTAGCATACCAGACGGACGCCAGGTTGTAGTTCTCCTCGCTGTTATATGCAATGGCGAGCGATTCATACAGTTTGCCTTCTATCGTATCCAGGCGCGCATCCCGGCTCTTTTCGTGCTCTTCCAGGTTTTGCATTATAAGGCCGTGCAACTCCGCCTTGGTCTCTTCCAGGTCTTTTTTAACCATCTTCCTTGCCTGCACATACCCATACCACCATATCCCCATTATGCCGAGGATGAGCATCAGGAAGAAGATGACCAGATAGATATTTATATTATGCGTTATTTCATAATAGAATTGGTGGGTGAGGGTGAGCTTCTTTTCCAGGTACTCTATCCACTGCCCGAGGATGTCTTTTTTGGCGGCATCCACATCCTCGGCACAAAAGGCATACCGCCGCAACACAGCAGATAATCCGGTAACCAAAACTGACGCCTTAAGTATCTTTCTCATGTTAGAATTGCAGCCCTTCTATTGCCACATCCTTAGGATACGTTACGGTAAATTCGATATTTATCTCTTTCTTCTCTTTTGGTTTGAGCGCAAGTTCCCATAATGCGACGCCCTTCTGGTCCTGATAATCGCGGTTACTGGGCTCGGGGTCGATCTTCACATCCTTGACCTCTATTTTGTCAGTCCTCGACACAGGGATATTGTCCAATATTTTTATGCTTACGGCTTTCTCCTTAAGATTTTCCACGGTTATCTTGAAGGCTATTTCACGTATCAGGGTTAGGCGTTCGATCTTTCCGAAGAACGCCGTCTCGGTGACCTTGTCTTTTAATTTCTCGCGCTTTACTTTCACTCCCCTGTCCGCGCCCAGATTCAGGTCAAAGTCCTCGCCCGGTTTCTTCTCGTTCATAAATGTCTTTCCGATGAATCTGCCGCCAAAATACACATTGAGAGGCGCGCTTAATAGCTCCTTGTCGGATGCCGTCCTGCACAATAAGAACGTCATCTGGCTGACCTGCGGCACGGCGAAATCGAAGAATTTTCCGGATAAAGACTTCGAAAGGACCGGCAGGATAGTTTCTTTGTCTCTCGATTCGATGTCCAGCGCCTGCGGAAGGTCATACTCGAAAGATAGCGGAAGCTCTTTTCGTTCTGCGGTCACAAATTTTGCCGCAGGAGCTTTTGCATCCTCCATCACGTTATCCGACTTTTCATAAACGGCTTGCTTTCTTCTGTTCACCATTCCGCCGAAGGCCATCGCCTTGTCTTCCATCATGGCCGCCGCCTGCGGCATATATCTTTGCACATCCAGGACCCAGCTTGACAAAGACGGAGTACCGGCGCCTTTAAGAGGAATAACATTTGATATAGAAAGTTTCACGCCCTTCCAATCCTCTCCCGTCATCTGCCTGATCTTGGCGAACATCATAAGATTCACTTCTTTAAGGTCGAGCGGCACATCTGCCTTATAGAGCGGCTGCCATGAAGCGTTATAGACAAGATAGGTCGCTTCTATCGCCACTTCCTGCTCTTTGGCGGAATTGAACATTATCTCGATGATTTTTTTCGATTTATTACTGCCAGTCAAACCTGACAATTCGCGTTCAAGCGCCAGTATCTCTTTGTCCAGCTCGGAAACCTTAAGATCCAGGGCCTGCTTGTCCTTACTGATCGCGCTATAACCGTCATCCAGGAAGATAAGCGTCTTCTGCAGGTCTTCCGTTTTAGGAAAGCTGGTTTTTATCTCCTGCGGCACCTGGGTATTGGAAAAATTCACTACGGAATCGAGGAACATCGACTTCTTATTGAACACGCCTTCCCTGTCAGTCAGGGCTCTTCGCGCCTCCTGCAGGTCTTTTATCTTATCCTGCAGGATCTTTATGTTCTCCTGCGGCTGCTCTTTCAGGTAAACATCCTTCATCTGGACGCTGTAGACTTCCCCTTCGCCGAAGACGCTCGCCTGAAGGGAATCCGCTTCAATATTGGATGCCGCGGATTCTAAAAGTATCATATTCAGGCCGGCCGCGATTTTCACATCGGCCTGCCTTGTCACGAGGGCCTGGTCGGAAAAAAGCGTCACTTTTTTGACCTGGGACGGGGTCGTGGTCTGAGCAAATGAGGCACCGGTTATCAATAAACAAATCGCAAAAAGACAGGCTATCTTCCGCATTCAATCCTCCTTTTAGAATATAAGAAAGTATACCTTATGGAGTGAGGTTTGACAAGATAGCGGATAAGTAAAACAGCGGGGTTTATATCTCTTCTTCTAGGCTCACGGCGGCCCTGTCCTCTGCGGCAAGCTCCTCGAATTTCACATCGTATTTCTTGTGTTCTATTTTTGAAAACAGACTGTAAACACACGGCACTACGAACAATGTAAAAAGCGTAGAAACCATAACTCCGCCGATGATAGTTATGGCCATCGGGATGCGCGTTTCGGCGCCGGGTCCTATGGCAAGAGCCGGAGGCACTGCGGCCGCGATCGTCGCGATAGAAGTCATCAGTATAGGCCTGAGCCTTACAGGGCATGCTTTCAAAAGCGCCTCTTTAACCTCAAGCCCGCGCTCTCTGTGTTGGTTCGTAAAATCGACAAGCAGTATAGAGTTTTTCTTGACTATACCCATAAGAAGTATCAATCCTATAATACTGTAAATATTCAGTGATTGATTAAATATCCACAGGGCAATGAACGCGCCTGAAATGCTGAACGGCAGCGCGAACAATACTGAGAACGGGTGCAGATAGCTGTTGAACTGCGAGGCAAGCACCATATACGCAATAAGTATTCCCAGCCAGAATGCCAGTATAAGACTGGAGAAAGACTCCTTAAATGTCTGCGTGCTGCCTGAAAATATTATCTTATACCCTTCGGGCAGTATTTTTTTTGCTATGAGCTCGGTTTCTTTCAGGGCGTCCGTCTGCGATTTACCGGGGACAACGTTCGCGAATATCGTAATGGCCCGCTCCCTGTTGCGCCTCGTTATGGTGAGGGGCGTCGGTTTTTCCGTTATATTCACTACATTCTTAAGCTGAACGAGCTCTCCCCTGTTATTCCATACCCATAAGTTTTCCACGTCTTTTATTTCGTCGCGCTGGGAAGGGATAAGTCTTACTCTAACATCATAGCGCCTTCCCTCCCTGGTATACTTTCCTATCCTCTCGCCTCCCACAAGCGCATTTATGGTTGTTCCTATAGCAGAGACGCTTACGCCCCTGTCATCGGCCTTTTGCCTGTCCGGCCAGACCCTTATCTCGGGTATCTTCGCGAGGAAGTCCGTATCGACATCTATCATCAGCTTCGACTTTTCCATTTCTTTTCGTATCTTTTCGGAGTAATCGGCCAATTTCTCCCAATCAGGCCCCCTGACTGAAAATTCTACGGGAAAACCTCTCTGTGCCGAGAACCCTGCCAGCGAAAGATCCTGGATCGTCGCTTTCACATCGGGTATCTTATTAAGCTCAGTCCGGAGCAATGCCATGAAATCGGCCTGGGTCAGCGGTTTTTTATTAGGCGCGACAACAGGCCTGTTTCTCGGTTCCTTCAATGCCAGGAATATTATTCCCGAATTCGCTTCGCTGCCGCTGAATCCGCCTACTAACGAAAAATAAGACTGGACCTCCGGCCTGGTCATAATATATGCCTCGGCCTTTTTAAAACGCTCATCGGTAAGCGTTATGGATGAGCCTACGGGCGTCTGAAGGCGGGCCATCAAGAGGCTCATATCCTGAGACGGCAAAAATTCTTTGCGAAGCGCTTTAAGGAACAATATGGAGCCTATGAAAAAGACTAGCGCGGCGATAACGACCAGGACTCTCCTGTTCAGCGCTTTCTGAAGGATCCGCCGGTATAATGATGCAAGCTTTTTAAAGCCGCCATCTACGGCTTTTCCTATAAATGTATGGCGCTCTCCAACCTCTAAAAATTGAGAACACCTCATTGGCGCAAGGGTAAGCGCTTCCAATAATGACAATGCCACGGCTACGGATATCGTCACTCCGTATTGGAAGAAAAATTTTCCGATGATGCCGTACATGAACGCAACGGGTAAGAATATAGCCACCAGGGCTATCGTAGCCGCGATGGCCGCGAAAGTGATCTGCCTTGCCCCGCGCCGGGCAGCAAGAACCTTTTCGACGCCTTTTTCCCTGTATCTGACTATATTTTCCAATACCATTATAGCGTCGTCGACAACTATACCTATGGCAAGCGATAATCCCAGGACGGTGAACGTATTAAGAGTGAACCCCAGGAAATAGATTATTATGAATGTACCGAGCACCGACGTAGGGATGGCAAGTAATATATTTAATGTAGCGCTCCAGGATCCCAGGAATAACCAGCATATAAGCGAAGTTACAATGGCCGAAAGCACCAGCGTGACGAGCAACTCATCGATAGAATCTTTGCTGAACTTAGTCCGATCATACCGAACACCTATTTCTATGTCTTTTGGTTTGAACTTTTTGACTTCTTCCAGGCGCTGCAGGATTCGTCGCGCTATTTCCACTTCGTTGGCGCCGCGCTGCTTAAGAATACCCATGGCCACAGCCTGGCGACCGTTCGACCGGGCAATGCGCCTTATATCGGCAAGGCCGTCCTCTATTCTCGCTACTTCTTTTAAATATATAGGCCTGTATACCGGCTGCCCCGACCTCTTGGGTAGCAGCAGATTCTCGAACTCTTTGGTTGTCGCCGCCTCGCCCATAACCCTTACGTTATATTCTTTCAAAGGCGTTTCTATCCTGCCTGCCGGCGACTCCTCGTGTTCGGCCGCTACGGCGTCAATTACATCCTGTACGGTAAATTGGTACGCTTCCAGCTTATCGGCATCTACCCATATCCTCAGATTCCTTTCCACGAAA
>JAKLDX010000061.1 GCA_022703295.1 Candidatus Omnitrophota bacterium | reverse complement strand
GAAAATCCTTTTTGCTGAAATCATACCTATCGTCAACGAATTTCTCCACGGCAGCGCGGATCTCGGCATCGGTTTTATGAACGATCTTGCGCAGGAAGCGGTGGAAGAACCTACGTGCCCCCAGCGTCACGCCCGTCTCATCGAAGAAACGATCGACTTCAGCCTTAAATGCCGGATCGGCAACCAGCGCCCTGTACATGGGGATATTGGAACTTATTATAGTATCTATTTCCTCCTGACGCTTTTCTGCGGGAGTCTGGCCTGTTTTATTTGTGTGGATCAATTCATGGGCAAGTCTTTCGGCTAGTAACCACGGTATGACCCTGGGATACCTGTCCTTATATTCAAGTAGTATGTTGATGAAATTGTGCCCGTTTAAATTCAGATGGATTTCTCCGGTATCGCGATCTATGGCTTTCTGGGAATTCGGCCTGAAGTCCGGATCGTCTACTACATGCACATATACCGGAGGGCCTGTTCTGGGTATTATCCTTTCGCAATCGAGAAGCGCCAGATTCATAAGCTCTGCCAATTCCATCGTCAACCCGGAAGCATAAGCCGAAACTCCTACGCGATGGTTGTCAAATAGAACTATGCCCTCGTAAAGCGGATTAGCCCGTTCGTATCTGGGAACGTAGAAACGGCTGAATATTTCGACTTTTCTGGGACCTTGGATAGCCTCGGCGCCGGCAACAGAACCCTTTCTGTATCCGGCGGGGAAACTCTTGCGATCCTCGTCCGTTCTTAATATATCGTCTAGCAATCTCCCCGATCTTCTCCAGAGCCTGACCGGAATGAGCTTCGCGAGCTTTGGCAATCCCTTTATGGCCTTCTCCGTTGTTTCGAGCATCGCCGCAAGATGCGCTTTGCGCCGCGTGTCTTGCGCGTTGCCGGCAGCTATCCAGCCTTTACTGAGATATATGCGGCGCTTATTTTTATCCGCGCTTACGAGCTGGAAGATGTCATCGGTCCAGACGATCCGCCACTCATTCCCGTCGTCTCTGTCTGTTTGCCATTTTTTAAGGCGGGAAGTAAAATCGGCAACAACAGCCTCCAGTTCCTGATCTGTGCCGATAGACGGTTTAAGGCGATACCTCAAAGCATGATAAGAGGCCTTGAGACTATCCCTGGCTATATCAAAATGCAGGATCTTCCCCGTAAAGGGGTAAGTGACCGGGGTTAGAGATATTGCGGACAGGATAAATAATATCACATGATCTGCGGAAAAATAAGAATACCTGAAAACGTTCTCGCCCTGCCATTGATGGAGAGAATGGGCATAAAGCCTCGGCGCTAAAATTATTGCCATTATGGCAATCGCGGCCAGTGCTATCATTGGCAATGCGCTGCCAATACCGGGGCTTTCGCCTACCAGCGGTACTGCCGCTGGTATCTGCGGAGAACACCCCGTTAACATAGCTATTGCCAGCAAAGCCGCAATAATTACGACTACGATCACAAGCGCGCCGCCAAATTCACTTACCGCAGTCTGCGTAGAGTCAATAACGCGTTTCGCCTTGCTTGCGTCGTCTCTTATTGCCTGGTCGCGCCGCCCAAGCCTTGAATCTATATTTTGCCTGACGTAATCAGGCTCTATATTGTATATCCGCAAAAGCAGGCGCGCCGCTTTTTCTTTGCGCTCTCTATCGGGCGCGTGCGCTAAGGCCTCTATCACCTGCGGCATAAGAGAATATATCCTGGCCCGTTTTTGTCTCTCTGTTTTCCCGGCGAGTGAACCGCGCAGGTCATCAATCTCCGCGGCAAGCGACTTAAGCTGGATATCATAGGTCTTCCGCGGATCAGTTCCATGGCCTGCGGAAAGTAAGAGCCAGCCTATAAGTATCGCCACCCCAACAAGGCCAAAGAGAACAATAAGAGGAGAGGCGCCTGCCCTGAACTCTTCTGTATTGGCAGCACCCATAACTAAAGGTAAAACGATCGTGGCCAAAAGAATCGATGCGATCTTTCCTCCCGGGCCGGATATACCCGGGCCTTTGGGGGCGGGTTTTTTCTGCTCCACCTGGACAGTAACGGCTTTTTCAAGTATCGCAATATCTTCCGCCGCTCTTTGATCTGCTATTTTACGCTGTTCACCGATCAACATTACGGCCGCTTCCATCCTTTTAGCAAGTGCCGCATTGCGCACCCTGGCTTCACGAACCAGTGCGCCAAAGAAAATTTGCACTACATAATGATTGTATCTTTGCATGGTAGATGATTTTAGTTCGCTTTGCCCGAGATTGCCTTCGTCGCCAAATAGCGCCCAGAATTCCTCAGCTTCAAGTTTAGGATAATCGGTAATACACTCCGTCAAAAAATCAGACGCATTCTTTGCGGTCTTTTTAAGCTTCGCTGCCGACGCTTTATCCACTCCGACCGTCTTGCCGAATACCATGAGATCTCTGTGCAAATTTTCCAATAATGAAATGGCCGCGTCATTTTCATTTTTTAACTCAAACCATAATCCGTGATATTCTTCGTGAGCAAGATCTGCTCTCAGGCGTTTAGTATCCGCAAGCCATGACCTGGGCAATATTATATGCCCGGGCCGCATTAGACTCTTCAGGTTCGCAGGGCTGATTTTTTTCTGTTCGCTACCAGAAAATATCCCCGCGGCAGAGGTGAGATATTCCAATACAAAAATCTGGAATTCGGAAATTTTACTATCTATAAAAAACGGGCCCACATTCTTTTCTATCGGGAACACTACTTCCGCCGCAACGCCATCTATCGCTTCTGCCACCTTCTGGTCATAATCCTTATCCTGCGCTCTTATCGCCGCTACTTCCCTGCCGAATTCAGGGCCATACACACCTGCTGCTTTTAGAATTGTCGCAAGGCGGTCATCCGCAACAAACAGCCTGGGAGAAACCTCCTGATAAAGAGGCAAAACCTTTCTGTCCCGCGGCTCTTTCTTGCCCCCTTTGCCGGCCGGGAAACTCTTGACGTCCTCGCTGGCGCCTTTCGCCTTTTCTTCGCCGATCAGATCTTCACCGGCTTTTCTGCATGGTTTTCTAAGAACGAACTGCGGAACTGAGGAAGCCCCTCTTTCCCAGCATCGCAGTAAATTATCGACCGTAAGCCTTTTCTTGGCTTCAGCCATAAAATATTCCTGTATAGAAAAGTCGGCATCCTGCATGTCCTCTTCTTCGTCTATCTTATCGAGTATTGCAACGTTTTCATTGGCAAGCGCAACAGCCTGTTCTCTGGTTGGCATTTCAATAAAGCCGCCGAGATCGAAAAACCATACCTTATCAGTTCCGTTAATACCCGCATTAATAAGCACAGAGTCATAGTTAAACACCCCGGCTTCCCACAATTCCTCGAGGGCATTAAAATAATCATCGACCAATCTCTTAGCTCTTTCAGGGTCTCTTCTGGATATATCGACCAGCACCCCTCCCTCAACCCAACGCTGCCCATTTTTCATAGCGACCGGGTCCAGGCCGATAAGCGGCGCTACGATATCCTGGACAAATACTGTGGACGGGGGCCTCCACTCAGCGCGCGTACTCTCCATCCTTTTCCGGAGCCGCTCAGGTATATTCGCACCGGGCCTTATAGTTGCGACAACGCTATCCGGCAACGCGATATTTTGCAACTTAGTCGTTGGCACCAGCCTGCCTCCGGCGCTTTCAACAGCGATATCAGCGCTCACCCGAGCCATCTGTGTAGTAGGTATGTGCACTATCTTATTGCCGCATCTGTATACAAAACAGGCATATGGATCCTGCCTTCGCGGGCTGCTTATAAGATCCCATGGATTCCCGGCAAGGTATTCCGCGAGTACTTCCTCGGAAGACGCGCCTGCCGGAAAACTTTTAACATCCTCAGTTCCTGGCTTGTAAAGGCTCGGGGCGAGGTGAGCTGTTAAATCGGCTATCTTGCTGGCAGGCGCCATGTATAAATAATCCGAATAATCCCTTATCTGGCGCTCCCCTATTTTGTCAAAACCGATTTTTTCATAAAATCTCTGCGCCCTGGTATTTTTCACATTGGTCTGCAATAAAATTTTTGGAGGGCCGCGCGAATCTTTACTAGAGATCACGAAACCTTGATTTATGACGCCTTCCGCCGCTTGCCTCATCAATGCCGCTGCCAGGCCTGTCCCATCATAGGCGCTGTCAACCGCGATCGCGTGAATATACAAAGTCTTTATATCTATTTTTCCGGTGCCGCCTCCGGGTATCTTGTATTCAAAGGGCGGCTCTTCATAGGCTATCAGGAATCCTATTGGATTTCCCGTGTCATCCACCGCCACAAAGCTATGATTCCACTTGGCATGAAATATCCTGTTCTCTACTTGCCCGAATTCGCCCTTCTTCCATACAGTCCTCTTAAGCTGCTCCAGGTCCCAATGTGAAATGCGGTCATGAATATCACGCAGCCGCTCGCCGTGTTCTTCAACAAATTTTCTGGTCAGCGGCATCACTTTTACTTCTTTCCCCGAAGCAAGCCTTACAGAAATTACAGAATCTGCTGTTGGCGAGCCGGCCAACGCGTACATTATTTTATCCGGCTCGGAATAATCCCTAACTGTAACAACAGCACCGGCCAGATACAGCTCTTTGTCTTTTTCCGCATCCTGCGCCCTGCCGATAGCGGGTATGCCGGTTTCGGATGCTGCGGCCATGTCCTGTTTCGTGTCGCCGAACATAACCGCGTCTTCTCCTGACAGATGGCCCGCCTGTAAAATTTTCGACATGTATGCGGCCTTGTTCTTCGGAAAACTTGCCTTGTCTGATTCATTGGCCGGACTTCCGTATATCCCGTCAACAAGCTCAGTTAATCCGAACCTATTCACTTCTTCTTTTAAGCGCTCAATATTCATTCCGCTTACAACATGAATTGCAATACCCTTACTCTTTAGATATTTTAAAAATTCCATAACAGAGCCTATGGCCTGAACGGTACCCCGGGATCTTTCTTCTATAAGTGCGGTTTTTATCGCGGTAAACCTGTTGCCGTATCCGGCTTCATTCATCGTTAGTGTGATACCTTTTTGCTGCGCGACTTCGCGCAAGATCGCATATAACGCAGGCATGGTCAATCCGTCCAACCGCGTTTTAAATAAAGTAGCGGCTTCCTGTGTGGTCCCTCCGCCCATTATCTCGATATAACTTTGAACAAAGGTATCGAGAGTGGCTTGCGCGGTATCCGATATCGTTCCGTCCCAGTCGAAAAATGCTATCTTAATCGAAGGTGGTACCACGGGCTGTCCGGCCGGATATGACTTGACGTCGTAGAGGCCTGGTGCAGCAATTTTTTTTACCATATCCCGGAAATTTTCCAATCCCTGCTTCATCGCGATACGCCAAACGTTAGTTGTGCTGCCTAATTTCTTACCTGCAAAAACAACATGCGGTTCGGCTTCGGCAATCCAGTCTTTGTATCCGTCCAAACCCTGGCTGATGAGAATTTCCCACGCATTTGAGGGCCCGCCTACTTTCGCTTCTACGGCGCGGACCTCGGGTTCGGCGCTTGCGATCCAGGAATCGGTGTCATCAAGGCCTTGTCCGATAACAATAACCCAGGCATTCCTGACGCCCGCCACCCTCTTTCTGATCGCGCCAACTTTCTTCCTGGCTTTCATAACCCAATCATCTACATTGTCCAGATCCTGCCCTATCGCAATAGTCCAGGCGTTGCTGGGACCGCCTACCTTGTTTTTGATAGCATCGACTTTCTTCTCGGCTTTTTCAAGCCAGCCATCTATGTCGCCGATGCCCTTGGTAATAACAATGATCCAGGCGTTGCTGGGACCGCCTACCTTGTTTTTGATAGCATCGACTTTCTTTTCGGCTTTCGCGACCCATGCGTCTGCATTGCCTATGCCATGAGCAATAATAATACGCCAGGCATTTGCATAACCGCCTACTTTATCTTTTATGGAGTTCACTTTCTGCCGGGCCATAGCTACCCATGCATCCAGCCCATCTAATCCATGTCCTATGATTATTGTCCATGCCCTGGCTAAACCGCCTATTTTCTTTTCGATAGCCATGGCCTTTTTCTCTGCCCTTGCCACCCACGCATCTATATCATCCAAACCCTGGTTCATAAGTATGTGCCATGCGTTTCGGAAGCCCCCGACTCTTTTTTTGATAGCATCGACTTTCTTCTCGGCTTCGGCAAACCAACTATCTGTTTTATCAAGGCCCTGGCTCACTACGATACTCCAGGCGGTCGCCGGGCCGTCTGTTTTTCTTTTTATAACATCGACTTTCAGGGATGCATCAATAAGCCATTCCGGGAAATCCGGATGGCCTGTCACGATGGATATCATCAAGCTTCTCCGCACATCGTATTGATCGCACATGGCCTCTATCACCTTTATCGGAACAAGGCGTTTTAGCATGTCTTTTTTCTGTTCTTTTGTAAGCTCTTTTGCATAAGAATCCACAAGCTCTTTAAGCCTGTTACATAGGGAGAGCTTTTCGCCGTCACCTAGTAATTTTAATGCCTTCGCGTCTTTGCGAGATAGAATATTCGCTTCCTTGTCGGTCAGAATGCCTGTGAGACGCATTATTTCGATAGACCCTTCTTTCATC
Organism: Candidatus Omnitrophota bacterium; assembly: GCA_022703295.1. Taxonomy (GTDB): domain Bacteria; phylum Omnitrophota; class Gorgyraeia; order 2-01-FULL-45-10; family 2-01-FULL-45-10; genus JAKLDX01. The sequence continues at coordinate 207 of JAKLDX010000061.1, read as the reverse complement.
CTTGCAATCGTATGGGATAACCTTTCGGCTGTGGCAGGGTCAAATCCGTTGTTTTCAAATAATGGACAGAGAATTTCATATATGGGCGCGTCTACATCCCGAATGTTGCCGGGGCGTAATCCATATTCATAATTCTTATTTTTTAGCGCTTTGAGATCGGCCACCACCTTGGGTATGGAAGGTTTTTTTATGACAGGCGCGGATTGC
>JAKLDX010000060.1 GCA_022703295.1 Candidatus Omnitrophota bacterium | reverse complement strand
ATCATCGCATCGCGCGGAGAAGTGCGCACGCCTTTGCCGAACCTGTCGAGGAAGCGCGCGAAGAGGACGAGCGGCCAGCTGTATGCCAGAAAGAACAGGGGCTTCGATAAAGAGGACATCGAATATCCTATTATCACAAACGGCCGTCTCTTCGATATCCTGTCCGAAAACCATCCGAAAACGGCTTTTAATATGCTGGCGGTCGATTCCGCTACGCCCTCTATCAGCCCTAATACGGATATAGGAGCTCCGAGGGTACTTGTAATGAATATCGGGATTATCGGATAGAGCATCTCGCTGGAGATATCCGTAAGAAAGCTCGTGATGCCGAGAATGATGACGTTCTTTTTTATATTTTTAAGGAAGGGCGATTTATTTAATAAGATTTGTGCGGACATCATATTCGTCTTCTATCTCACCCACTATCTCTTCAAGCAGGTCTTCTAATGTTATAATTCCCTCGACATCCCTTTTTTCATCTACCACGATGGCAAGGTGGGTGTGCCCCTTTTGGAATTCCCTCAACAGTTCCGTGACTTTCCTGGTTTTCGGGACAAATATGGCGGGATAGAGTATGTCCTGCAATACTACCAGGCCCTTGTTCATGGAAAGGCTCAGGAGGTCCTTCATGTTTATGATGCCGACGATGTTGGACAGGCTACCCTTGAAGATCGGTATCCTCGAATAGCCCGATTCCAGGACTTTCTCCAGGATATCGTCCAGGCTTGAGCTCATATCTATCGCAAATATCTTTTCTTTCGGGGTCATGACGTCCTGCACTATGACGTTACTGAAGTCGAAGACATTGGAGAGCATTTTGAACTTCTCCTTCTGCAGGACGCCCTCTTCCTGGCCTATCTTGAGAATGGCCCTCATCTCTTCCTCGGTAACCAGGGCCGGTTTTCCTTTGGCATGGCTTCCGATCGCCGTTACTATAAAATTTGTTATTACCGCCAATATTCTCACTATCGGGGACAATACGTATATAAGGGCCTGGACCGGCAACGCAAGGTACGCCGACATCTTTTCGGAATGCCGTGCCGCGAGGGTTTTGGCTGTGACTTCACACACTATTATAAGGAACGCCGCCACAAAAGTCGCAAAGAGAACGCTCCTGCCCCTGTCTCCCCAGAAAGATATCACTATGGCCGTAACCATGGCAGCTATCAAAGTCTCCACGACATTATTGGTGACAAGGATAGTGCCTAAAAACCGCTCGGGGGTTTCGAGGATCTTAAGCACCGCTTTCGCGGCCTTCGATCCGTCGGAAGCCATCTTTTTTAATTTCAATCTGCTGGCCGCGATCAAAGCTATTTCAGAGGCCGCGGTGAACGCCGCGAAGATAAACAAAAACACCAGAATTATTACTTCAAGTATATATATCATGGTTTCACTATCCCGCCCGATACGATAAGCTTGATACCGTCCTCGATCGGTATATCCAAAAGCTTTACGCCGCTTTTCGGCACAAGCACCAAAAACCCTGTAAGAGGGCTCGGGGTCGTAGCCACAAAAACATGTAAAAGCTCTGTCCCGGATACCCTGTTAGCTTCCTCAAAGCTCTCATTGGTAAGAAACCCCAAAGACCACAACCCTTTCGACGGGTATTCGATCAATACCACTTTTTTGAAAGAAGGCTTTTCTCTGGAAATGAATGAATCGACTATCTGTTTCGCGGCCGGATATATCTGCCGTATGAAAGGGAATTTCGTAAACCATCTCTCGAACATCTGAAATATCTTTTTGCCGAAAAAATTCGCGGTCAGGAAGCCCACAAGGAATACAACCAGGATGCTCATTATCAACCCGAGGCCGGGGATCGTAAAACCTATGTATTTTTTCAGGTAAAAATTTATAAGCCTTGCCCAGATGCTGTCAATAAACCGCGCGATGATGAAGAGGACCCATAATGTCAGGAATATGGGGAGCGTGACCAGCAACCCGGTGATAAAATAATGCCTGATACGGCCTAATATTTTCTTCATTGTTTAGCTCCTCTTAAATAGCGCTGATATTAAAGGAGAGATAGCAAGTATTACAGTAAGCGCTATAAGGACTATCGTAGTAGTCCAGCCTACTATATTCTGAAAAACGTTATTGGTGTAATTACCCATCAGCCTTTTATTATTCACCATAAGTATCATGGATATAAGGACCACCGGCAGAAGCATGGCGTTCAGGACCTGCGACCAGATAGTTATCGTTATCAAAGGCGCGTCGGGCCAGAGTATTATGCCGACGGAAATAGCTATGATCGACGTAAAAAGGATATAAAATTGCGGAGCCTCATTGAGCTTTTTATTTATGCCGGCCTCGAAACCGAAAGCTTCACATACGTAAAACGCGGTCGCGAGCGGTAAGATAGTCGCAGAAAATATCGAAGCGACGAAAAGCCCGAAAGCGAACAGTTGCGATGCGAATATGCCTGCAAACGGCTTCAGCGAAACCGCGGCGTCTTTCGCCTCGTTTATCACAATGCCGTTCGCGTTCAGCGTCGCGGCGCAGGCTATTATTATGAAGAAGGCCACGACAACCGTCGCGGTGCAGCCTATTATCACATCCCAGATAACAAACCTGTATTCCCCTATCTTCAGGCCCTTTTCCAGGACCGCCGATTGCATGTAAAACTGCATCCACGGAGCTATGGTAGTACCTATTATACCGAGGACCATGCCGATGTACGGCCTGCTAAAATTCATAGTAGGCCTGGTCAGCCCCTGAGCCACCTGATGCCAGTCAGGCTTGGCAAGCACCGCGGATATGATGTAAGATAAAAGGCATACGCTGAAAAATAAAAATATCCTTTCCGAAATTTTGTAATTCCCCTTGACCACCAGTATCCATACTGCGATAGCCGCTAACGGCACCGATATATATTTGCTGAGCCCGAATATGGCCATGCTCCCCGCAACTCCCGCAAATTCCGTCGCGGTGTTCCCTATATCCGCCACCACAAGCCCCAGGAAGATAAAAAAGGTTATCTTTACGCCGAAGTTCTCCCTTATGAGGTCCGCCAACCCCTTGCCTGTGACGACCCCCATGCGCGCGTTCATCTCCTGCACAACGGCAAGTATCACAAACGAAGGCAGGAGCGTCCACAGGAGCTTATAACCGTAAATGGCGCCGGCGACTGAATATGTCGTAATACCGCCGGCATCATTATCGACACTTCCGGTCACTATGCCGGGGCCCAGGATGCTGGCGAATATAAGCAGATTCCGCCAGAAGTTCGTCTTTATTACCTTGTCATTGCCGTTCATTATAATCCTTTAGAAACCCGGGAACGCCTGCGCCATGCAATGGAGATTACCTGGCTCAATATATCATCCACCGTAATTATCCCGTGCAATATCTTGTTTTCGTCTATTACCGGTATCGCTGATATTTTATACCTGTCCATCAGATATGCCACGTCCTTTACGCTGTTGTTGAGGTATACATAAAACGTCTTCGGAAAGATGGTCTTCGAGATGGCGTCTTTAGGGTCCGAAAAAAGCAGCCTTCTGATGGTCGTGACCCCTTTCAGATGGTTCTTTTCGTCCACTACGTAAATGTAGGGAACGGTCTCAAACTCTTTTGTTTTATTCTTTATATATTCGATGGTGGCCTCGACTGTGGAAGTCTCCGGCATCGCCACGAGCTCAGTAGTCATGAGCCCGCCGGCCGAATCGCTGGAATACCCCAAAAGGGTCGAGAGTTTCTTGGCCGTACTGGATTCTATGAGGGTGAGAAGGTTCTTTGACGTATCCGGCGCGAGCCTGTCCAGGAGGTCCGCCGCTTCGTCGGAAGACATATTAGTCACTATCTGGGCCGCCTCTTTCTTGTCCAGGTCCTTTAATATCATCTTTTGCTCCTCGAACTCCAGATTTTCAAATACCTTTCCTTTGGTCTTGGGGTCGAGTGTCCTGAAAAGCGTTATCCTCTGGTTGGGGCTCAGGTCGAAGATTATGTCTCCCAGGTCTGCCGGAGGGATCGACAGGAGCTGTTTTTCCGTAAAGGAAAGCTTCATCGTCATGCTGGCAGGGTTTAACGAGACAGGTTGTACGTGTTTCCACGACACGAGGTCCTGTTCTTTAAGATAGCCTGAATCCTTATTAAAAATTTTTACGATAAAATCAACCGCGTCCTCGAGCGCCAGCCTCCTGACAAGTCCCCGTAATCCTATGTCAACGTGGGCTATCACCAGCTCATGGTCTACCCTGAGAAGGTGGACATCGTTAACACGCCGTACTTTATGGTTGAAGGTATCTACCACCTGCTGGTCAAGTATATCGCGGCGCAGCAGGAACTCATGGTCTTTCGGCCTATCCTCGAATTTAACATCGCTGCGCTTAACCCTCAAAACTATGTTATTCTCTATACCTGAAACGGCTGACCATGGAAGGCTTGCATATTTTTTTTTCAGGGACCCTTCCGATATTATGAGGTCTTCCGCTTTCGGGTAGACCTCATCTGCCTTTATCTTAAGCGAGATGTCCCACGGCTTGCCGAGCGAGTTTCCGTCTTCGTCGCAGACATCCATACTTAATATGGCGGAAAAATTTATGAACATTTCCGCCGCTTTTTTTCTGGCATCATCCAGATTCAATTTATTATTTATCATATGTCGCCTGCGTATGCGCGTTTTTATTCTTTTTTGACGGCTGCCACGCTGACCTTTTGTATGTTAAGTTCGTTTATTACGTCGAGGGCTTTCACCACGCTATCGAACTTGGCCATATTATCAACTTTAAGAAAAAGGCTCATGGAAGGATCGTCCTTTAATTTCGATTTCAATGCGCTCTTAAGGTCCGTAGCCCTGACCTTGTTCTCATCCATAAAATATTCGCCGTGTTTATTTATGATAAGCATTATCTTGTCGGAGCCTTCCAGGGCTACCGCGGTAGATGCCTTGGGGAGCCTGATGTCCAATTTCGATACCCGCGACGGGCTGAATGTGTAAATCAGGCTGAAAGAAATGAAGAAAAATATGAACATGTTGAGCACTATGTCGGTCATGGCTACCGACTCAAGCGCCACCATGTAATCATTTTTGCCCTTTATTCTTATCATGGCTACTTCTTGCTCTCGGAGAGAACTTCTACCAGGCGCATGGATGAGTCACTCAGTTCATAAGAGATATATTTTATCCGGGAAATTATATAATTGCATATAAGATAATACGGAACGGCTATTATGAGCCCGGCGGCAGTCGTTATCATCGCCTCATAGATACCGCCCGCAAGCGCCGACACTGTTATGCTGGTACCCGCTTTCTCCCACGCCATGAATGCCCTTATAAGCCCTGTTATGGTGCCCAGGAAACCCAATAGCGGCTCTATGCCTATGATAGATATAAGCCCCCCGATATACCTTTCAAGATTTTTTATCTGGCTGTTCCCTACCCGCTCCAGGATCCTCTCCAGTTCGGCGGGCGGCACATGTCTTTTCTCCACCCCTGTCTTCAGAACAACCGCAAGCGGATGGCGGGGATTTTTCGAGCATGTCTCGATGGCCTGCTCGAATCTTCTGGCCTGTACCTTAGCGATGACCTCGTTTACGAACTTCTGATAATCCATCCTCATGCTGAACAACATCCATAATTTCTCTATTATTATCGCAAGCCCCAGTATGGAACCCAGTATTATGGGTATCATGACCGGACCGCCTTTTATTATAACCCAGAGCATATTTTTACCCTTTCATTGCTATTTCTGCGTCAGAAAATACGCTATTGTATCAACCGTGCCTTTTCGGATCATCATGACAGCGATTGCCGCTAAAAGAAGGCTTGCTATCTTCGATATTGCTTTAGAACCGGCTTTTCCCAGAAAACCCGAGATCGCGTCAGCGTACGAAAATGATACCCACGTTATCAACAGATTGACTACGAACGACAATACCGTAATGGGCATGCCGTACGAGTCCAGTAATATTATTATGGTCGTAAGCACCGCCGGCCCTACTACAAGAGGCGTGCCTATGGGCACGGCGCCTACGGTATCCCGGGAGATCTTCTGATATTTTTCGCTCCGAAGTATGTCCCGGAATGATATCGCCAGAAGCACCATACCGCCCGCGATTTTGAAATCCGATACCAGGACCCCCAGCACCTTGAATATCCATCTGCCCAGGAATAAAAAGACCATCCCGATAATAAATGCCGTGATGATCGATTGCACTACTATCTTCCGCTTTTCGCTTTTTTTGAATCCCTCGGTAAAACCGATGAACATCGGCAGCACGCCGATAGCGTCCATGGCGACGAATATCGGGATAAAGGATAATAAAAATTCTTTCATGCAATCTCCCTTAGTATTAAAATTTTGAATATTATAGCATATAATTATAAGCTATAACAATATAAAAAAATAGAGAGACGGCATCGTTGCACACTTCCGCCATCTCTCTATATAATTATAAAATTTGTTTTTCGGGAAAAATTATTTGCTGATCTTCCCTTTTATGATTCTTTCAGCTTCCAGCCAATCGTCCATCGAATGACCGCCTTTGCGGCCTCTTTTTTCGTAAAGTTCGTACGCTTTTTTCTCTACGAGTTTACGAACATCTTCATTTGTCATCGCAGGGTTAGAAGATTTCCCCAGCTTAAAGGATGTCCTTGCCATATTTTTCCTCCTTTCGATTTCTTTTTTAGAAAAATTAATCCTCAGAATGCCTTCACTTCTATGCATCCAAAGGATCTCTATTTTTAAACCGTAATATTATTATACATAATCCTGAAAATTATGCAATAGAAATCTTCAAAAAATCCGGAACGGGTTTCTTGATAAGCTTATAAATATTTTTAAGATGT
>JAKLDX010000006.1 GCA_022703295.1 Candidatus Omnitrophota bacterium | reverse complement strand
ATTGCACCATTGCCAGGACTTCTTCGGCCAATCTTTCGGAGGCCTCCGGCATACTCAATTTCCCGGCCGATTCCGAAAGGCCGGCCAGTTTATCCGGATTGTTCACAAGTCCTGTAATAATATTTTTAAACACTTCAGGCGTCAGCGCCGCCTCATCCGCTTCTATGGCAGCCCCTTTATCCGCAAATACGCGGGCATTTTCTTTCTGATGGCTCATGGCAAACGGATACGGCACCAGTATCATCGGCTTGGCAAAAAAAGCTATCTCAAATATAGCCGATGAGCCGGACCTTGTAACTATAAGGTCCGCGGCGCTATAAGCCTCCTCTATCCTGTCTATGAAAGAATAGACCCTGTGCTCAAGCCCCAGATCCTTATATTCACCTATCGCCCACTCGTAATCTTTGACACCGGTAAGATGTATTACCTGAAAGCGCGCTCTCGCGCCCATATCCATGCTGCGCAGTGCCGAGATAAAAGTTTCATTCAGAAGATGCGCGCCCTGGCTGCCGCCTATTACAAGTATAGTGAATTTTTTTTCGTCAAGGCCGAATTTTTTTATGCCGGCCGCTTTGTCATTCCTGAAGATCTCGCTGCGTATAGGATTCCCCGTAAGCACCGCTTTCTTCGTAAGCGAACCTAAAAAATTCCTGGTCTGGTCAAAAGTAAGCGCTATCTTATCGGCGATCATAAATAATAACTTATTTGCCCTTCCCGGTATGACGTTCTGCTCATGCACTATTTTTGGCCTGCCCAGCATAAGAGAGGCAAGTATCACGGGGAATGAAACGTACCCCCCGAACCCCACTACCGCGTCGGCCTTATATTTTAGCACGATAAAAAAAGATCTGATAATATCTCCTGATAACTTAAAGAAGAACCCTATAAGGCCAAGATTGACTTTATACGATAATTTATTAGATGACAAAAGGGAAAATTTAAACCCCTCCTTTTCAAATATACGCCTGTCGAGCGCCTTGTCACTGCCTACGAACCTTATTTCCATATCGGGCTTCTTCAGCTTGAGGGTCCTTGCAAGCGCTATCGCCGGAAATATGTGGCCTCCGGAGCCCCCGGCGGCTATCAGGATCCTGCTTTCTTTCATCTGTATGTCTCGCACACTTTGGCAACATTAAGCAGTATGCCTACGGCCATTAAATGAAATATAAGTCCGCTGCCGCCGTAGCTTATGAATGGCAGCGGCAATCCCTTCGTCGGAAGCGCCCCCGCGGTAACGCCTATATTTATTATCGCCTCAAGGCCTATCAGGGAAACTATGCCAAGGCTGACAAGCTGTTCGAACGTCCCCATAGCCTTAAATGCTATCTTAATGCCAAGCCATACAAAGATGCCGAAAAGCACCACTACGGCGGCGGATCCTGCAAAGCCCAGCTCTTCTCCTATTATAGAGAATATGAAATCGGTGTGCGATGCCGGCAGATAAAATAATTTCTGTTTTGATTGGCCCAGCCCGACACCGAAAAGGCCCCCGGAACCGAGCGCCACAAAAGATTGTATTATCTGGAACCCGGTCCCCTTCTTATCGGCCCATGGATTGATAAATGCCATAATGCGTTTTCGTCTGTAAGGCACGCTGAAGAGGAGGACGTAAAGCGCCGGTAAGCTTGCCAGAAAAAATGCCGCTATATGCGAGACCCTGACGCCGCTGACGAATAATAGTATGACCGCTATAAGGGAAATGGTAACGGCGGTGCCAAGGTCCGGTTCCATCAACACCAGGCCCACGACAACCCCCAGCGCCATCATCGCCGGCAGGAACCCGCGCAAAAAACTTCTTACAAGCGGCCCTTTTCTCGCTATGAAATCCGCAAGGTACAGAATGAAGGCCACCTTTGCGAATTCTGACGGCTGAAAATTTACCGGCCCTACCTTGAACCATCTCCTGGCCCCGGCGGTTTCCCTGCCTATGTGCGGGATAAGGACAAACAACAGGAGCAGGACGGAAAGGATCATTATTGGCTTTGATAGTTTACGTAACTTATTTATATCTATGGACATCGTGATGAGCATCAAAATAAGACCTAAAGAAAGGTATATCAGGTGGCGTTTCAAAAAATAAAGGCTGTCTCCCATGGCGGAATGAGCGTATATGGCGCTCGCCGAATATATCATCACGATACCTATCGCGACGAGAATAATGACAACCGAAAATATCGAACCCCTTACAGTCCTCATCTATTTATCTTTATTTTACGCTGAGAGTTCCGCAGGCGCTTCACCGCTTCCCGAAAGACATCTCCGCGTTCTTTATAAGAGCTGAACATATCAAAACTTGAACACATGGGCGACAGGAGGACGATCTGCCCGTTTTTTGCGATACCTGCCGCGGCATCTACGGCTTCAAACATATCTTTTGCCCGGCGCGTATCAACGATATTCCCCAGGGCCTTCCCTATAGCCTCACTGGCCTCGCCTATCAGCACAAGATAGCTCACGTTACGCTTCACCGCGTCCCTCACAAAAGAATAATCGCTGTGCTTATCTTTACCTCCCGCTATAAGCACTACCGGCTTTGCGCAGGATTCAAGCGCCCGGCAGGTAGAATCGACCGTGGTGCCTTTGGAGTCGTCGATATATTCTACGCCATCTATAATATCTACCGTCTCGAACCTGTGGGCAAGGCCTTTAAAATTCGTTAAAGTCCTTTTTATGGAAGCACTGCCCACTCCGGCTATTGTACCTACCAGGCTTGACGCCAGAACGTTCTCGACATTGTGCAGTCCTTTAAGCCTTATATCGCTGACAGCGCATATATCGGATTCCCCGGACCCGTACGAGGAAAAGATCCTCCCCGACTTCACATATGCGCCGTTCACCATTCCCGTCCTGCTATAAAATAACACTTCGCAGCGCGCCATTTTTTGTAAGCTTCTCAGGTTTTCGGCGTCATGGTTCAGGATCAGTATATCACCCTTATCCTGATTCCTGAAAACTTTGAGTTTTTCATTAAAATAATCATCGAATTTTTTATATCTGTCCATGTGGTCATCTGTGATATTCAATATCAGGGCGATGCGGGGCCTGAATTTCTCTACCCTTTCAAGCTGGAACGAGCTCACTTCAAGCACGACCCATGTATCGGCCTTTATGCGGCCTATCTCTCCGGATAGCGAATTGCCGATATTGCCGCATACCACCGAATCCTTACCGCCATCCTTCAGCATCTGCCCTATAAGCGTCGTTACGGTGCTCTTACCGTTCGTCCCGGTTATCGCTATTATCTTGCCTTCGCAGAACCTGTAGCCCAGCTCCATCTCGCTTATAATAGGTATCCTGAGGCCTTCTGCCCATTTGACCGACGGCGAGGAATCTTCTACGCCGGGACTCAACACTACCAGCTCGCTCCCCCTGATAAACTTCTCGGTATGGACACCTATTTCTACCTCTGCCCCTTTTTCGCTGAGCAGCTTGGCGGCTGCCCTAGTGGCAGGATTATCCTTCGCTTCAGTAGCCCTTACGGATGCGCCTTTTTGCGCAAGCAGGATAGCCGCATTGACCCCGCTATTCCCCAGCCCGACGACCGTAACTTTTTTGCCTTTGATATCCATTGATAAACCTACTGCAATTTAAGCGTAGCCAAGCTGAAGAGCGCCATCACTATACCTATTATCCAGAACCTTATGGTTATCTTCGATTCCGCCCAACCCAGCAGCTGAAAATGATGATGTATCGGGGACATAAGAAAAAGCCTCTTTTTCGTCGTCTTGAACCATATCACCTGCAGCACTACGGAAAGGGCCTCTATGACAAATATACCGCCGACTATAAATAATAGCAGCTCTTTTTTTATAAAAATCGCGACCGTACCTATGCCGCCACCGAGCGCTAACGATCCCGTATCGCCCATAAAGACATTCGCGGGATAGCAGTTGAACCATAAAAATCCCAGGCCGGCGCCGACCATAGCTGCGCAGAATACCGATAGCTCACCCGCGCCGGGCAGATAGAATATATTCAGATAATCGCTGAACTTGAAATTTCCCACTATGTAGCTGAAGATGGCGTATGTAAGCGCCGCTATTATAGTGCACCCTATCGCAAGCCCGTCCAGTCCGTCGGTAAGATTTACGGCGTTGCTCGCGCTGACCAGCACGAGTATGACGAACAGAACATAAAGGATCCCGAAATTCAGCACAAAATGCTTCACGAATGGTATGGATAAGTTGGTAGGGATGCTGGTAAAGAACATTATATATAAGGCGATCAGCAACCCAAGGATAATCTGGCCGAACAATTTTTTGCCTGCCGTAAGGCCGAGATTGCGCTTTTTCACCACCTTTATATAATCATCCGTGAAACCGACAAGCCCGAGCCAGAGAAACGCGGCCAGTGTAAGCAATATGTAAACATTGCCAATATCCGACCACAGGACAGTAGAAACGGTTATGGCAAGTATTATGATCAGCCCGCCCATGGTCGGAGTCCCCTGCTTGTGTTTGTGGAGATCGTAAAGGGTTTCTACATGTTCTTTTCGTATGTGCTGACCGAAATTAATTTTCTTGAGCCATCGTATTATTATGGGGCCGCATATAAGGCATATCAGGAATGCCGTTACGCTGGCCATCATGGCCCTGAACGTTATGTATCTGAATACGTTAAAACCGAACCACAGATCTCTTAGCGGATAAAATAAATAGTAAAGCATATTTCCTTTTTAAGCCTTCGGCTACCGGCTTTTGAATTTGTTCAGTACCTCTTCCATCTTCATGCTTCTGGAACCTTTTAATAAGATGACATCGCCCTTATCGGCCACCCTGCGCAATATCCCCGCGGCCTCGCTATGCGTCGCGCAATGCCATAGTTTTTCGCCGGCCATGCCGCTGTCTTTCGCCTGCGACAAAGTATGCTTCGACAGTTCGCCGAGCGTTATCAACCCCTCTATATTCGATACGGCTATTCTTTCACCCACGGCCCTGTGGAAATCGGCTCCTTTATCGCCCAACTCAAGCATATCGCCGGACACGACCCATCTGCGCCTGGCCGGATATTGCTTTATTACTTCCAGCGCCTGGTTCATGGAAAGCGGGTTCGAATTATACGAATCGTTTATCACATCTATGCCGCCCACCCTTTCAAGGCAAAGCCTCATGTAGCTTGGCCTGAAATCATGAAGGGATTTTTTCATCGAGCTGCGGCTTACTTTAAATCTTGAGCAAACGGCAATGGCGGCAAGGGCATTATAAACATTATGAATGCCGAATATCCTAAGGTCAAAATCTTCCTTTCCATTTAACCGGAACTTTATGCTATTTTTCTCGATCGAAACATTGCCCGCGAAAAAATCATTCGATATGCTCAGCCCGAACTTTACGATCTTGAATTTTCCGCTCTTTATTTTACTGAGGAATCTATCGTCACCGTTAAGCGCTACAATGCCGCCCTTTTTATCGAGATGGCCCAGTATTTCTTTCTTGGCGCTGAACACCCCGTTAAGATCCCTGAAAAATTCCAGGTGAGACGGCCCTATATTAGTCATTACGACAACATTCGGACCCGCTATCCGGGCAAGAGCGGCGATTTCACCTTTATGATTCGCGCCCAGTTCCAGTACGCATATTTCATGTTTTCGGTCAAGCTTAAGTATCGTCTGGGGAACGCCTATATGATTATTTTTTGTCCCTTCATTTTTCAACACCCTGTATTTTTTCGAAAGCACGTGCCAGATCATCTCTTTTACCGTGGTCTTGCCATTACTGCCGGTAACACAGATGACCGGGATATCGAACTGCCTCCTATAATAATACGCTATGGAATGAAAAGCCTCCAGGGCATCATCGACTTTTATCAATACTTTACCGCGGGGTATGGCTGACGCCTTATACCTTTCGGCTATCGCGCCTACAGCGCCCTTCGAAAAAGCGTCCTCGACAAAGTCATTGCCGTTAAAATTCGGCCCGCTTACAGCAATGAAAAAACCTCCTCTTTTTATATTCCTCGAATCCGTAGAGATCCTTCCCGGGTCTATGCATAGCCCGGGATTGCCGGACAAAAGGCTGCCTCCGGTCATCTTTGCCAATTCCTTAACTTTCATCGCTAAACTTTTTTTCATTTGTTTGTATTTAATGCACCCGCGAGCGATCTTTTGAGAATTTCCAACACCACTTTGCGGTCATCGAACGGCATTATCTTATCTTTGATTATCTGATAATCTTCATGCCCCTTGCCTGCTATTACCACTATATCCTGGTCTCTTGCCATGCTCAGGGCCTTCTCTATTGCCTGGAGCCTGTCGACAACGATATCGTAATTTGTAAACTGCCCCCTTACCCCGCCCTCTATCTCGTCTATTATCTGGCGCGGCTCTTCGAACCTCGGGTTGTCGGATGTTATTATAACGCGGTCAGAAAACTTACAGGCGGCCTTGCCCATTTCAGGCCTTTTCTTGCGGTCCCTGTTACCGCCGCATCCGAATACCGTTATTATATTCTTTTTTGCGACATCCCTGAGAAGGCTGAGTATGTTATTCAGCGCGTCTTCCGTATGAGCATAATCGACAAAAACTTTAAACCCCTGCCCTGCCTCTACCGGCTCCAGCCTGCCGGGCACATAGCTCATCGATCCAATGCCTTTTTTGACCGTCTCCGGATCTATGCCTAACGAAAAACTTGCGGCAACAGCAGCGAGAACGTTCGACACATTATGCATCCCTATCAATCTGGTCTGCAGGTCTATGGGGCCCACTGGCGTCTCAGCTGTAAAGGCGGAACCATCTAGCGAAAGGCGTATATTTTTTGCCGTCACATCCGAAGCGTTCTTTATCCCATAAGTAATAACTCTTTTATTTATCGAACCTTTCAGCGAGCCAACCCGCTCGTCATCGTTATTCAATATCGCGGCCCCGCCGTCCTTCAGGCGGTCAAATAGCAGGACCTTTGCCTTGAAATAGTCGTCTATCGTTTTATGATAATCCAGATGCTCGCCTGTTATATTGGTAAATATCGCCGCGTCAAAAGATACGCCGTCCACCCTGTGCTGGTCCAGCGAATGACTCGATACTTCCATCACCACATAATGCATGCCATCCTTTAATATCTTCGCGAGCATCGCCTGCAGCTGCCTTGGCCCCGGAGTGGTGTTTTTGGACGGGATGACTTTGTTCTTCAGCCTGTAATTTATGGTGCCTATAACCGCGGAACCTTCATGCGCTTCCCTCAGGATATTTTCTATCAGATAGGTGATGGTTGTTTTGCCGTTGGTTCCGGTTACGCCTATAACTTTTAATGCCTTCGACGGTTGTTTATAAAAATTATCCAGCATCATAGGAAATGCCGATCTTGTGTCGGACACCAATATCTTCTTAACATTTCCCGGGACCGCAAAATCCTTTTCAGCAATTACCGCACTTACCTTTTTCGCGATTACTTCATCTATGAATTTGTGGCCGTCGACAGAATATCCCCTTACGGCGACGAATACATCGCCTTCTCCGACCGCGCGCGAATCATCGGTCACATTGTGAATATCGAGGCCGGCAATGACATCGTCGGTCTTGAAATTTATTCCGTTCAGTATTCTTTCCAGAAGCATTTTCGATACACCTATTTTATATCATACCGCCGACATTCTTAGCGCTGAGGTACCTTAAGGATTCGTCAACGACATTCTTGAATACCGGCGCCGCTACGTCTCCGCCGTAATACACGGGCCGGGGCTCGTCAACACATACGACTACCGCAAGGACGGGTTTGGCCACCGGCGCGAAACCTATGAACGAAGCGATGAATCTACTGTGAGAATATGCGCCCTGCTCTACTTTTTGCGCGGTCCCTGTCTTGCCGCCTACCGACAGATCGTCTATCTTGGCCTTTTTGCCGGTCCCGGTCTCCACCACGCCCATCAGGATACTCCTGACCCTCATTGCCGTTTGCGGGGAGATAACTTTCTTAAAGTCTTTTTGTGGAAATTCTTTTATTACGCGAACATCGTCATCTATTATTTCCCTGACAATGCGCGGCCTGACCAAAAAACCGTTGTTGGCTATAACAGAGATCGCGCGCGCAAGCTGCATGGCGGTCGTAGTCACTTCCTGCCCCATCGGTATCGCGTACATGCTTACGCCCGACCACTTCGATAGCGGCCTGTTCATACCTACAACCTCACCGGGCAGATCAACCCCCGTCTTGCTGTAGAACCCGAACGCCTGCATATATTTATACATCTTCTCGGCACCGAAAAGGGACGCCACTTTCACGGTCCCTATATTGCTCGATTTCTCTATTACCTCCTTAAATGTAAGTATACCATGCGGAGTATGATCATGAAGCGTGCGCCTGCCGATTTTGTAGGCGCCGTTCTCGCAATAGAACTTGGTATCAAAATCTACGACCCTCTCTTCAAGGGCAGCGCTCGCTGTCACTATCTTGAAGACGCTTCCCGGTTCAAAAAAATCATTTATCGCCCTGTCCCTTATGGCGTCGGGAGGCCTCTTCGCGACATTGTTCAGGTCAAAATTCGGGAAGTTCGCGAGGGCCAATATATCGCCGTTCCTCGGGTCCATTACTATTATGGACGCCGCCTTTGCGTTGTACTTCTCGTAGGCTTTGGCAAGTTCCCGCTCGGCGATATTCTGTATGACCTCATCTATGGTCAGCACAAGATTCAGGCCGTTCTTCGGCGGTATGAATTCGGTCTGATACGACTCGAGCAACTTTCGTTTTGCATCCTGCGTAGATATCAGCCAGCCGTCTTCTCCTTTTAGGTATTTATCGTAAAATAGCTCCAGCCCCTCCTGTCCTACATTATCTATGTTGGCTGTGCCAAGCACATGGCAGGCAAGGCTGCTATCGGGATAGAACCTCTTGGATTCACAAACCACTCCTATCCCGTCTATTTTAAGTTTTTTAACCTTCAGGGATTCCGCGGAAGATATGCGCCTTTTTATCCAGACAAAAGACTTGTCCCTTAAAAGTCTCCCAAAAATAAATCTCTCGTCCATACTTAATATGGGCGAGAGCGCCTTAGCTGTTTTTCTCTTATCTTTAATTTCTCTGGGGTTGGCGAATATGGAATCCGAATTAAGATTGAGCGCCAATACACGCATGTTCCTGTCAAATATGGTTCCTCGTTTTGAAGGGATCTCTACGGAAACAGTATGCTGCCCTGCCGCCAGTTTGACAAAAAACCCATGCCTTATTACCTGAATATACAATAGACGAACTACTAGAAGGGATAGTGAAACGGTGAGTAATAGGAAGACGCCTAGCTGGCGTGCCCTTAATATTCCGCTGTGCACGAAATTAAAAAATCCTTACCGAGGTTATTTTTCTCTAGCCTGAGCCTCAGCCCTCGAGCTAAAGAAGTCCAAAAAGCCTAATATATTAATCTTTTTCTCTACGCCAATATGGCGCAGCTGATCTTGTTTTGCAGTATAAGCCGTTGACGCGAACCTGAATACGTTTCCCCTCTTAGGATAAGCCACATCTACCTTCCTGGCTGAAAGAACCCGTTCTAATCTTGCGGGGGATTCTAGGTTTTCAATATTATAACTCAAGGCATCCTTACGGTCAAGAGCATCTTTTATCTTTTTCTCCTTATGCTCTATGGCATAACTAAGCTTTACCAATTCCACCTGCTGATGAACATAAACAAGTGAGATTAGCGTTATTACAGCCATGCTTGTTATGAATTTAAAGATTCTCATAATTATTTAAATCCTTTCCGCGACTCTGAGCTTCGCGCTCCTTGATCGCGGGTTTTCGGCAATCTCTTTATCCGAAGGCCTTATCGGTTTTTTCGTCAATATATTTAATATTCCAAGGCTCGCATAGCCTTTGAATAATCTTTTAACTATCCTGTCTTCCAGCGAATGGAACGAAATAACGCAGACCCTGCCTCCGGTATCGAGCCAGGAAACCGCTTTCTTCAATCCCTCTTCCAGCGCACCCAGCTCATCATTTACGACGATTCTTATGGCCTGAAATGTCCTGGTAGCCGGATCTATCTTGCTTTTTCTATAACTGAACCCGGCAGCCCTGCGGACTATTTCGGCCAATTCATGCGTTGTCTCGATCGGCTTTTCGGCGCGGGCCTTAACGATCTGCCTCGCGATGGCCTTACTCATCCGTTCTTCGCCGTACGTTTTTATTATATCAGATAATTGGCTTTCTTTAAAATTATTTACGATGTCGTATGCGGTAAGGTCCAGGCTCGTATTCATCCTCATGTCCAGCCTGGCATTGTATTTCATGCTGAAACCCCTCGAGGCGTCTTCCAGCTGGTATGAAGAAATGCCCACATCGAACAACGCCGCATCAAGGCTTTTTATCCCTGTTTTTGAAAGCAGCATATCCAGGTCTCTGAAATTACCTTTTATGAGACTGACTGAGCCGCTAAGATTTTTCAATTTGTCTTCCGTTCTTCTTATGGCCGATTCGTCGGCATCCAACCCCAACAACCTGCCGTCCGGCCCTATTCTCTTCAGTATCTCAGCGGCATGTCCTCCGCCGCCCACGGTCGCATCCAGCACGATATCCCCTTCTTTCAGATTCAGATGACTTATTACTTCCTTAAGCAATACCGGCTGGTGCACGACTTGAAATTCTCCGTACGGTGATAAAAATTATTAAACTTTATTGAACGAACCGACCCTATTGGTGAAAAGATTCTTGCAGAGATAGTTATCCATTCCGACATCGGAAGGACTGCAATTCAGGGCCCTTACTTTTCTTAGCCTCTCTATAAGCGTTTCGGCGCCAAAGTTGTAAAGGTTGTACTTTTTGTTCTGCCTCGAATATTTACATCCCATACCTACCTCCTTACTGATCGGCCTGCGCCATCAGTTTTTCGGCGATATCCTCGAAAGATTCCTTCGAGCTGCTGTAATATTCCTGCCATGCCTCTCTCGCCCATATCTCTATGCGGTTGGATACGCCTATCATCATTATGTCTCTTTTTATCCCTGCATAGTCCTTGAGATATTTGGGGAGCAGTATCCTTCCCTGCCTATCGAACTCTATCTGGCTGGCTCCTGAAAAATACAATCTGTTGAATCTCCTGGCTTCTGATTTTGTAAAGGATATGGATTTGAATTTTGCCTCCTGGCTCTTCCATTCGTTTTCGGTGAATATGAAAAGGCACTTATCGAGCCCCCTGGTGATATATAATTTCTCAATATCATATTCCTTAAAGGACTCCCTGAATTTAGAAGGGATTATCACCCGCCCCTTCTTATCTATGGAATGCTCAAACTCACCGTAAAACATTTTGGACTCCCTCCCCTTTACTCCACTTCATACCACTTTATGATATAAAGTATACACTAGCACTCCCCTATTGTCAAGAAAAGTGTGGTATTTTTTCGCTTGCGGACAAAGGCGTTTACTTTTGGGGCATTGCCTTCGCTTGTCGCAAATTGCATTGGGCATGCAATTTGCTGTGGAAAAATTTCGATGGCCAATGAACCTGCTAACTCATTTATCTATTGCGCAGTTTCATTGTCCTTGCTAAACCGCCCAATGTATCGAAATTTTTAACAGTCGCTCCGGCAAGGCCCCAAAAGTTCCGTCATTGGAGTGAGCGAAAAATTTCAGGTGAAAGGGGGAGAAATAAAAAAAAAGGGGTGGTAAAATTTACCACCCCTTATATCGCAGGCCTGTAAGCCGAGTTCTGTCTTATCTTATGCATTGCTGCGTAAGATGAGGTGCTCATCTATCTAAGTCCGCGGGTTGCCCCGCCGGATCGAGCGACCTTACCCGTCCCGATACTGATGTTTTAACAGTAGGCGCGAGCAACGCCTGAATCGGGACCTATTTGGTCTTGCTCCGCATAGAGATTGCCGCGTTTCACCCTGTCGCCAAAAATAGCAACAGACTCGTCTCTGTGGCTCTTTTCCTCGCCTTTCGGCGGGCGGCCGTTAGCCGCTACGCTGCTCTGAGGAGCTCGGACTTTCCTCCCCCGCCAAAGGCGGGAGCGAACACCCGGCCTGCAAAATTTTATAGAACGCTCAACACAACCCTGCTAAATTTATAGCTTTATTTACCAGCTTATCGGCCTCTTTATTCTTCGACCGGTCGATATGCTTTATCTCGAACGAATCAAAATTTTTAAGCGCCCCTACCGCCTTTTCGAACAGCGGCCGTATCCCCTCGTCCTTTACCCTGTATTCGCCACTCAATTGCTTTACCGCTAACTCACTGTCCATATGCAAAATAATTTCGTTCGCTTCAGGCTCAGGGCCTCTTCCAGGCCGCAAAGAAGAGCGCTGTATTCGGCTATGTTATTCGTAGTCTCGCCTATATATTTATATATCTCTTTTAATTTTTTTTTGTCGGAATCCAGTATAATGACACCTATACCGGCAGGCCCGGGATTTCCCCTGCTTCCGCCATCAGTGTATATGAATATCTTACTACTCTTCAATGTATAATATCCTCGCGCAATTCTCGCAAATGACCAGGTCTTTTTTCATCCTTATTTCATTTATGACCTGAGGCGGCATTACCCTGAAACACCCCTGGCAGGAATCATTGGCAACCGGAACCACCGCCAAGCCGTCCTTGTTCTTTACTATTCTCTCATATCTTAACAATATTTTTTTATCGATCTTTGCCGCCAGATTATCGCGCTGCGCCTTCAGGCCGTCTAATTCTTTTTTGATCTGGCCCGCCTCTTCGTTGCGCTTTGCCTTATCCGTAGCCAGGTTTGCCTCTTCCTGTTTCAGGAGCTCCTTCTCCTTGGCTATTTTTTTATTCACAACGTCGACCTGGTCGAATATTTTGATGATATCCTCTTCTATGAGAGAATTATCGGCCTTGACTCTGCCTATCTCTTCCTGCAGCGCAGAATATTCCTTATTTGTCTTTACCTGATAAAGCTGGGACTGGTATTTTTTTATAGTGCCTTCCTTGCCTTCCAGCTCGCCTTCTTTTTCTTTGCGCTTCAACTGCAACGCCTTTGTTTCGTCCTCAAGCTTCTTTAAATTAATGCTCTTCTCTTTAAACGCCTCTTCCATTTTATTGATAGATGCGGGGATCGCTTCCATGGCATCTTCTAATTTGAAAATATGGGTATCGAGCCCCTGCAGCTCTACCAGTAACTTTATCTGTTCTTCAAGATTTTCCATACATCCGTTCTTCTTTAAACTGGTGGACGCGACAGGACTCGAACCTGTGACCTCTGCGATGTGAGCGCAGCGCTCCAACCAACTGAGCTACGCGTCCAATTATGTCGCGTATCATAAACATATATTTTGAAAAGGAACATTAAGGAAAGCCTTCCAACTCAAAGGAAGGGTTCCTTAAAGGGAAACCTTTGGTTTCCCTTTAAAACGATTTGGCCGCAAGGCCTGCTGTTGTTTAACCGCAGGCAGGGCGAAGGGCAAAAAGCAACACAACACTTTTTGGCCCGGAGCCCAAATCGTTTAGTGGTGGGCCCACAAGGATTTGGTTTTCAGCCGCCAAAGGCGGCTTCAAACCGGCCAAATTTCTGTCGGCCAATGGCCTTCTCCTCGCTTCGCTCGGCGAAATTTGGCTTCAAATCCTCAACAGCCTACCCGTTATTTTGGAAAAAGAACATTAGGAAAAAACCTTTTCTTAAAAGGTTTTTTCCTAAAACGATTTTGGCGCAAGCCCCGCTGCCTGTTATCTGCCTGCGGGCCGAAGGGCAAAAAGCAACACAACACTTTTTGGCCCGGAGGCAAAATCGTTTAGTGGTGGGCCCACAAGGATTTGAACCTTGGACCAAGAGATTATGAGTCTCCTGCTCTACCAGGCTGAGCTATAGGCCCGAAGCTACTATTAAAATTACTCTGCTAAAATCTCTAAAATTTAGAAAATAATTATATACGATTTTTTGAGGAGTGTAAAGATGATTTTACATGACCGGACAAGCCTCGGCCTATTCACCGGCACCCATCGCCAGGAAATTCTTCAGCTTTCTGGATCTTGTCGGATGCCTCAATTTGCGCAATGCCTTGGCCTCAATCTGTCTCACACGCTCTCTGGTGACTTTAAAAACCGCCCCGACTTCCTCGAGAGTTCTCGGATAACCGTCGCCTATCCCGAATCTGAGCCTCAGCACTTTCTTCTCTCTGTCCGTAAGGGTGCTCAGCACGTCGTCCATCTGCTCCTTGAGCATAGAATATGCCGTAGCATTTGCCGGGGATATCGCGCGCTTGTCCTCTATGAAATCCCCGAAATGCGTATCGCCCTCATCACCTATAGGCGTCTGAAGCGATATCGGTTCCTGCGCAATCTTCAGGATGCCCCTGACCTTATCGACCGGCATCCTCATCTTGTGCGCTATCTCTTCGGGCGTAGGCTCCTTGCCGTTCTGCTGCACCAGGGCCCTCGATACCTTTATAAGTTTGTTTATCGTCTCAGTCATGTGCACTGGTATCCTGATCGTCCTTGACTGATCGGCAATTGAACGTGTTATAGCCTGCCTTATCCACCATGTTGCGTATGTGGAAAATTTATATCCGCGTTTATATTCGAACTTATCAACCGCTTTCATCAGGCCTATATTACCTTCCTGGATCAGGTCCAGGAAAGAGAGGCCTCTGTTGGTATACTTTTTGGCGATGCTGACTACCAGCCTTAAGTTCGCGGCAACAAGCTCCTTTTTCGCTTTATTGAACTTCGCCTCTGTGGATTTTATTAATTTAGAATGCTCCCTTACGTCTTTTATCGACTCGCCGAATTCCCTCTCTATTTTTCGTTTCCTTTTCAGGAATTTGCTTATCTCTTCCCTCTTCTTTTTCTTTCTGGATTTCGCCAGAGAGGCTTCGACCTTAGAGTACTCATCCAGCTGCTCTTCTATCTTTTTCGCTATCTCCTCTATGACAGACATCGCCAACTGCATATCTTTTATTATCCCAGCGATGGCTGAGGCATTCCGCGCCTTTTTCAGGCTGCCCAATAAGCTGATAAGCCTCTTGATGAGCCTCTTGCCTTTTAATTTTGAATCCAGGTTAATATATTCTTCGGGATTAAGCTGATTGTTAACGATGCCGTCCACGACTTCCACGGCCTTCAGTTTGGAGAGCTTTACCATAAGGACAGCTTCCCTGAACTTATACTCTGCCTCCTTGATGCGCTCCGCTATCTCTATCTCTTCCTTCCTTGTCAAAAGAGGGATCTGCCCCATCTGCCTGAGGTACATCTTTACAGGGTCGTCTATCTGGACCATCCTGGCTACTTCTTCCTTTTCGGGCTCTTCTTTCTTCTCCTCAGCCTCTTCTCCCGCGGGGCTTTCCTTGGCCAGGTCTTCTTCGCTATCGACCAGTTTTATATTCTCCTCGCCCAGTATGCCGAGTATCTCGTCTATTTCCTCCGAAGATACTATGTCCACCGGCAGTATATTATTTACTTCCTCAAAAGTAAGGTGGCCCTTCTCTTTGCCGAGAGCTATAAGCTCGGTAAGCCCTTTAAGCCTCTTACCTTTACCGCCAAGTTCTTTTTCGGGCAGCGCGGCTTCTGTCGCCGGTTTCTGGACCAACGGCTTTACCTTAAAGCGCGGTTTTTGTTTTAAAAAAGATTTATTTCTTTTTCTCTTTATCGACATTTTTTCTTCAGTCCTTTATTCTTTTTCATGCCGTCGGCGTATATGCCTTGCTTGTTTTCAGCAGATCGTTATATTCGGAAAGCAGCTTTTTACAGGCTTCTTCATCCTTATGTTTATGCGCGGCCCTTATGGCTTCCTGAAGCCTGTTACGCCTGTCGTCCATGTTGTCTTTTTTTATTTTCGCGACGCAGTCATTCAGGGCTTTTTCTTTATCTTCCATGATATCAAGAAGATTTACCGCCTCGGATATCAGCTTGGCATCCTCACCCCTGTTGCCCAGGTAATTTATGAGCTTCGCTGCCGTTATCTCTTTGTTGTCTTTATGCAGATCGAATATCGCGCTCATTACGTCTCTCACGGACGAGTCCTTGAACTCTTCCAGAGATAACTGCTTTTCTATCTTGCTTATATACTCTGCCCCTCCCAGAGAAAGCGCCAGCATCATGACCTCGGCGCTCTTGGAATCTTTTCTTACCTCAATAACGGGCGCAACATTCCTGTTTTCAGCATACTCCGGCTTCACCTTCTTCAACTCTATCCTGAGAGAATCCTCATCCACAGACAAGCGTTCCGCCAGTTTCTTTATAAGGTCTGAGCGCGAAACCGCGTTTTTTATCTTGGCGATCGTCTGCAGCATCTCGGCCGCGATATTCGCCTTGCCGTGAGTGGTGTTTGCGTTGAACTTCTGACTCAGCTTCGCGAATTTATACTCGAATAAATTCTTGCTCGCTTTTAACAGTTTCGTGAACTCTTCTGTACCGAACTTCCTTATATATCCGTCCGGATCGAACCCGGACGGCAGTTCCGCTATGTAAACGTTTACGTCTTCGCTGACCAATAGCTCAAGGCCCCTGAGGCTTGCGGCCTCGCCCGCCTCATCCGGGTCATATACCATTATCAGCGTGTTCGCTAAGCGCTTCAAAAGCTTCACATGGTCTACGGTCAACGCCGTACCGAGCGTGGCTATTATATTTTGCACGCCCGCCTGGTAAGGTATTATGAAATCCAGATACCCCTCTACGATAAGCGCATAGCCTTTCTTTTTTATTGCGTCTCTTGTCAGGTTCAGCCCGTACAGGTTCCTGCCCTTGGAATATACCGGCGTCTCGGGAGAATTTATATATTTGGGCAGGCTCGAATCGAGCACCCTGCCACCGAATCCCAATATCCTGTCCTTCAGATCCATTATCGGGAAAAGGATCCTGTTCCTGAACCTGTCATAATGCGACCCCTTCTCATTCGGTATGACAAGCCCTGCCTTTTCCAGCAAACTGGCAGATACGCCTTTTGACTTAAAAAAATTCAAGGTGGCGTCCCATGAATCAGGCGCGTATCCTATCCGGAATTTTTTTATTACTTCGTCTCCCACCCCTCTTGAACTCAGATATTCCCTGGCTGCCTTATTATTCAGAAGGTGCGCCTGGTAAAATTTACACGCCAGGTCATTTATCTTATAAAGTTCATTGGCAAGAGAACTCGCTTCTTCGGAGCGGGCCGAAATGCGCCCCAGCGCCACTCCTGCCTTCTCCGCAAGCATCTCTACGGCTTCCGGAAATTGTATATTCTCGTGTTTCATCAGAAATGAAAAGACATTGCCTCCGGCGCCGCACCCGAAACAATGATAGATCTGCTTGTCCGGGCTCACGATAAAAGACGGCGTCTTCTCATGATGGAACGGGCATGTCGTCTTATAATTCCTGCCTATCTTCTTCAGCGATATGTAGCGGGATATCACTTCGACGATGTCCGTCCTGTCCTGGACCTGATCTATAATATTTTGAGGTATTGCCATTTTTGCACTCTATCTTTTCACGCGCATGAATCCCGAGCATGGCACTATGTTAATATCATCAACCTTTTCCATCTCATCCAGAAGCAAATTCAGCCCCAGCGTATCGCTGGCTATATGGCCCGCTATGACGACATTGATATGCTCGCCCTTCGCATGCTTGAAATGTTCCTCGCTTAAATGCATGGCCACTATGGTCCCGACCCCTGCCTGGGACAGGCGCGCGAACACTTTCTTGGAGCCTTCCGTGCCGCCTGTCATATCGACGAATACCCTGCCGCACCTTTTGTCGGGTTCGCCTATGAGTATCCTCGGGCCCGCGTTCTTCTTCAGCCCGTCTGCGTACTCAGGTATATTTTTCAACATCGCTACGACCTGTGACAGCTTTGCCGGTTTCCGCTTATCAAACATCTTCTGGAGATAGCTCGCCACATGGTTATCGGCAGGCGTGTGAATACACATGAAAGCAATACCGAGGGCCTTCGCTATGTCTACGCTTCTTGTGTGGTTCGCCGGCGCTACTGCCCTTTCCACTTCGCCCATTCTTTCCTTCAGAAGATCTTTGCCGACTTCCTCCGGTATGCCGAACTTCTTGAGCATAGCAACCTGCAGGCGCATAACATCATAAAACCTTGCCCAGGCCGCCCCCTCGGGATGATGGGCCATTACGAGATCAATGGGCCTTCCGCGTTCATTAAGCCTGTCGGCCGTCAATATCTCGGGGCCTTCCATATCTATACCGACCATGATATTTTTAATATCGGCATTTTCATCGCCGCACAGTATCCTGGTATCCGCATAAGGATTTGTCAGTCTCTCCTTATCAAAAGCGCGTTTATCAACGCCTTTAAGCTTCCGGTATTCCTTTTTCTCGCTATCGAGATCTTTTTTAATTTCCTGAATCGAGCGCGGGTCCTTCCCGATACCCTTTTTTACGGCCAGCTTATAAATATCTATCAATTTCATTTGCAGCCTCCGGTTTTTGGAAAAAATTGTCCCGAGAACGTGTAGCTCGTCCTGGGGACATATGGATCCGCTTAAAGTTCAGCGCGGGATCTCTAATCGCCTTCTTTTTTCTTTGTTTCCTTCTTTGCGGCTTGCGATGACAAAGACTTGTCGGAAATGATATTATTTATTATGTCGTTGCTTTTCGCGGATGCCGTTTCGACTTTTATCACAGGCAAAAGGTGCGAAACCTTTTCGTATATCTTTGGTCCCACGCTCAGAAAATACATACCTGTAAGCGACCTGTCCCTTATGGAATACTGCAGGTATGGTATAGGGGTCAGTGCTATTACGGCCAATACCATGCTTATAATTATAGAGGCCTTGACCACGCCCGCAAGTAACCCGCCGAACCTCTCCAGCAGAGGATGCCAGGTCACCTTAATGATCTTATCTACGACAACCTTTATGAACTTGCATACGAAACCTATGGCCAGGGCCAAGGTGATGAAAGTGAAAAGGTTCAATATAGCCATCGGAATAGCGGCTATATTTTGTGAAATACTTAAAGCAATTCTATTATAATAATGAAATGTAAGGGTTGCTACAACTATGGAGCCTACAAGGGGAAAAATCTCATGACTCAAGCCATCCTGAAAAGCGACGTAACTTATTCTAATCATTAGAATTACGATTAAAACATCTACCCAGTTTGCTTTAGCCAATATCTCCATCTGCCAACCTTTTATAGAAACAGGAAGTATATCACAAAAAATATGCCTTGTCAAGGCAGGGGGCTAATAATAAAAAAAGAGGTTCTTTTTTAAAAGAACCCCCTTGTTTCAAGAACCTCTTTTTTCTTACCTGTTATGCGTGGTGGAGCCTCGATTTAAGGAATCTGGCCTCAAAAAAACTCATCTCCCTCGCTATCTCGTTATACAGCCTTTTTGCCTTCCTGTAATAGAAGTATCTGGCTACCTTCCTACCGAATATGTTGTATAGCCTTCTGGTCAAAAGATGCGGCATGAAATCCTCCTATTTTGCTAAAGTCGCTTTCATAAAACATACTTTAAAAGAATGCAGGAACGCGACGGTGTATACGATCTTCCCGACTATTGCATAAAAAGTTCCCACGATCTTACACGTCACCTTGTCCTCTCCCAAACCTTCGTTATGCTCCTTCATTATATGGAAGTGCCTCTTCCTGGACGATTCCGGACTATCCTGAGAATCAAGCCACTCCTGTAATTTAGCGCCGTCCGAAACCTCCCTGACTTCCTTAACATAATAAAAGCATCTCCTCTCGGTTCTCGCTATCAGTCCGTCACGCTCAAAGACCTCGCGAAGTACCGTGTCTTTCTTTCTTGAGTTCGGAGATTTTAATTCCTTGAATAGCATTTGTCTCATTTTTTCACCTATAAAACTTTTTAAAACTATTTAATTAACCCCTAAAATAAATGCCCTTCTCTGCTTTTATATCACAAGTATACCCTACACATATAAAAGCGTCAAGAGCACAAAACTTGCTTTTTTAAACCTTAACAAACACATCCGCTACTTGAATATTATGGTCTTGCTCTCTTCCCTATTTATCAGCCGCTTTATGTTCTCTTTATGTTTATAGATGCTTATGAGGCAAATAATCACTCCGCAACTTACCGTGTAGATCGAAAGATGCGAAAGCGCGGCTATTATAGGAAAGGACATCAGGGCTATTATCGATGCAAGAGAAACATAACTTGATAAGACAAAAGCAATTATCCATATTACAAGCGTAGGCACCAGGACTTTCGGCGCCAGGGCAAGCCCCACCCCCAAAGTTGTCGCAACGCCCTTGCCTCCCCTGAATTTAAGGAAGACCGACCATATATGCCCGCACACAACTATAAGCGCGAGGAGAGCCCGGAAAAAATCGTAATCAAGATCCATGCCGAAG
>JAKLDX010000059.1 GCA_022703295.1 Candidatus Omnitrophota bacterium | reverse complement strand
AGGGCTTTATACGCGCACTTCCCCCTTGTCCATTCATTGTCCGGCATCGGCATGAGCCCTATATCGAATTGCGACAGGAGACCTGTTTCTTTTTCGAGCGTCCAGTCTATGGTCGTTACATTGCCGAGTCTCGGGTCTTTATGCTGGGCTCCTATGAAATGGTACGATATCCTGCCCGGATATTTTTTGTTCAATTCCACTAAAGCATCTGTCAGCAAATCCAGAAACTTCTCCGTGGTCGTTGAGCCTATCCATCCGATCACGACTTTTTCGCCTTCTTTTTTATTATCAGAAGCAGCCGCATTAAAGTAACTCATGTCTACCGAGGTCGGAATGACTACAACATTTTTATTAAACTGCCCCGCATACTCCGCCAGATATTTATTTCCGGCAATAACGGCCTTGCTCATCGATATTATGTCTTTTATCTTTTCCGGATTTTTAAAACGTTCGATTATCGGATTGCGTTCGCTGTGAATAGGCAGGTAGATCGCGTCGTCAAAATCAAATATGATAGGCTTGCCCATCATATAAAATATTTTTTCAAAGAAGGCGGGGCCGATGGGGCATGCCTCCCTGTGCACAAACACCACGTCGCAGGATAATGCCCGGATTATATCCAAAAACCTATTCAGGACACCGGCTATAAAAAACAGCGTCTTGAGGACATAGCGCTTTTTTTCATACAGGATCCTATAAAAAAGCGGCGAAGCGAAGGGCCTAACCGTACAACCTATGCCGTCGCGCTTAAGGCGCGCAATATAGGCCTCAACCCTTACCCTGTTGCTGGCTCCTTCCGTAGGATACGGAACGATAAATAATATTTTCATGTCATACCCTGCTTAACGTATTATAAATACGGTCGTATTTTTCGACCGCTTTTTCTAACGAAAAATAATCTGCCGCGACAGCCCTGCACCTGTCCGGCAACGCCTTATCCGAAAGAAGCCTTTCCATATCTTTGACGGCCGCACGATATTGATCCTGCACGAACGACTTAACAACCACGCCGACACCGTTTGGCTCCACTATCTTATCCACATCACCTATCCCGTAATTGGTCAATACCGGCAGCCCCGCCGCCAGCGATTCCCCGAGTTTGGTCGGACAAGAGGCAAGCTTGGAATAACAGGGCTTGATAAAAAATATACTGAAGGCGCATAAGCTGAGCGTTTCAGGCATTTTGGCGTATTCCACAAATCTCACATCTATATTTTCTTTTTTTATACCGATCCCTTCCGCTTCTTTGATAATTTTTCCATGATCCGCATCCGTCAGTAATAAAAATTTGCCTCCGGGATGCAGCGAAAGATACACCTTAAAAAATTCCAGCATTTCGGAAAGCAGGTACCATGTCCCTATGGAGCCGAAATACACGCAGTCATACTTCTTCCCCCCGGCAGGGCTCTTTATATTAAATCTGGCGGAATCCACGCATGTCGGGATAACTTCTATCCTGTCACGGCTTACCTTGAAATCTCCGGCAACGATATCCCTGGCCTTCTCGGTAAGGGTGACTACAAAATCCGCATTCCGGAACAATTTTCTTTCCATGTACTTTAAGGCCCTGTACGAAATACTTCGCTCGCTCCAGGAACCGCTGTCAAGCCGCTCTTCCCCGAGCAGGCCGCGTATATCGAATATATAAGGGACATGTAAAACTTTTTTTACCGCCAGCGCGACACAGCACGAAACATAGCTCCTAGCGTGGACAAGTTCGATCTTACGCTCTGCCGCTAAAAAGATCCCCGCAACCGATCCCGATATTATGTCCCAAACCGTTGCCAGGAACGAAGGGTACTTATGGTATTTTAAAATATGGATATCTTTTACGCAAAATTCTTTCTCTATTTTTTCGCGGAAGGAGGGCTCGAGGTTTTTTTTCACATATGACAGTACCGATATGTACCTGCCTTTCCCCGAAAGCCCCTTCATATAAGGCAAAATTTGCGAACCGGCCAATTTCTCGTTTATGCCATCATATGTTATATACAGGATATTCATCGGTGTCTGCGCGTAAAAAACGATACTATAGCGCTTTTCGAAAACTTCGAATAGTTATCCGCCAGGAATTGAGCCGTAAAGATCAAGACAAAAGGCTCTATCAGACTCCTCCACCTCATTATCGCTCCTATGTTCCCCGTCGTCAGCATTATAGACAGGGAGGTGGACAATATCGCCAATATCAAAATTACAACTTCTTTTCTCCGAGGTCCGCTCACAAGAAGCTTGACACAGCCTCCTATTGCGGCAATGAGCGCTATATACCAGGCCCCCATCAAGCCTGAGAGAGCCATCCTTCTGGTCATATTAAGGCCCATCCTGTGTGGTAACGGTTGTATAAGCGGCAGGGGTACGCCCTTCAAGCTGCCTTTGATGAGCTCGGGTAAGGAAACATAATAATAGTACCCCCCCGGCACGCCGCTTATAAACAAATAATATTTATCGGCAAAGATCTTCACCGTATTGCCTCCGGTGATAATTGAGCCTTTATGAAAAATTACCACTCTTTCATTTATCCATGTTTTGAACGCAAGCATCAAGTTCGGATTAAAAAATGCGTAAATAATTAAAATTACACAGCCTGCCATAGCAATACGCCTCACGAATCGGAATCTCATGACCAGTGCCACAAAAAACGGTAGGATGAATAAAATGTTCAATATTCTCCTTAAGAATATCGCAATGGCAATAATGAAAAATATCAAGCCAAGCGCAAGATAGTCTTTTTTCTCGGACAACCTCATCCTAAGGAATTTAAATATAGCCAAGATCAGGAGGGAATAAAAAAATACGATGGGGATATCTTTCAGGCTTGTCATCGACCATAGAAGCAATGTCGGCCAGAAAGCGGTCAGGATGAACGCTATTTTGCGTGTCAATACATTGCCGGATATATGCTTGGCGATAAAAAACACGTTAACGGACAGCAATATGCCAAAGAAGGATGTGAATAACTTTGAAAGGATCGTATTGAATCCGAAAAAATAATAAATGGACGCCAAAAAGTAAAGATAGCCATGATGCCCGTATTCTTTAAGGGCTATCTCCTTAGCAACATCATTCGGCAAAGGATTGCCCATCCAGGATTGCGCCATCCACCAGCTTCGGAGAGAATAATAACCGCTGTCACCAAACATATCCGGCGTCTGATAACCAAATACCTTTATAAGCATATTATTTTTTATCAAAAAAGTTTCCAGGACAATTACGCAGATAAATCTTATGAGGATAGATACGGTGATCGCCGATATTAAAAATTTAAAATCGTCATCATTTTTCACATATCGCTTAAGAATAAACATGGTGAGCGCCACGAGAGCAAAAAAGGCTATATATCCCGGCACCAGGGCAATAATGACACCTAATGCTATTCCCGTTGCTACAGAAGTTATATAGAATTTGTAATCTCTTATATGCATATTTATAAAAACCTTGATGTCAGGATAATCTTGATAGACGTCAATCCGGCTGTCCAATTAAGCTTCTTGCCTTCTTCATGGCTCCTGGGCATATAAGAAACCGGTATCTCCAGTATCTTTTTGCCGCTTTTCAACAGCCTGCAGGTTATCTCCGCGTCAAAATCGAATCCCTTGCAGGTAAATTCAAGACCATTTATGGCTTCGCGCTTGAATACCTTGTAACATGTGGCTATATCCGTAAGGGTTTTAAAAAATAGTATGTTGACAAGCCATGTTATAGTCTGGTTGCCTATGTAGCTGCCCATACGGGTAAGGCCCCGGCCATTTTTGAAACGGGAGCCATAAACAACATCGGCTTTATTTTCCTGGATGGGCTTAAGAAGGCGCGGATATTCGCCGGGATCAAGTTCAAGGTCCGCATCCTGGATGATAACGATGTCGCCTGTAGCGGCCTTAAAACCTTTATGTATTGCGGCGCCTTTGCCCTCTCTTTTTTCCTCCAGGATAAGCTTTATGTTCCTGGACCTGGCTGCATAATCTTTTAAAATGGCCCTCGTCCCATCGGACGAATCCCCGTCAACTACGATTATCTCTTTCTCGAAATCAAGCGGTATCTCCAGGACCTTGTCAAGGACCCTGCCTATGGTCTTCTCTTCATTATAAGATGTTATTATGACGGTCAGGATTTTCTTTTTCATATCTCTATCTCTTCTTGATCTCTTCGGCGATCAGGCCTGCCAGATACTTGTTGCCTTTAGGCGTAAGGTGCAGGCCGTCGGCAAAAAGCGAATCTCTGTCGGGGCTTGAATTAAAAGCACCGGAAGCATCTATGACCGCAGCGCCTTCATCGCGCGCGACTTTGTCCAGCAGCGCATATTCTTTTTTATAAACGCCTTCGAATTTTCTGTCCAGAAGCATCCACGTATTCTTTTCTTCGGAGTTACACAGCATCACGGGCTCTTTCACCAGCGCCACTTTTATGCCATTCGCTTTAGCAAGCTTTATTATGTCTCCGAAGACCTCTTCCTGCATCCGCCAGAACATTTCATCGTGTAAAAAGTTATATAATATCTGCTCCATAGACGCCTTATACAAATCGTCTATGGGCTTATGCAGCATCACGGACAGTTTCTCCCGCAATGTCATGTAAAAAAGGCTTCTGCGCCGCAGGAACTGGTTTAACCGTTGCAGAAGCGTCCGCTTCCTTTCGTACGTCGCACCCGAAAAATAGATATTATTGAAGACACTGTTTATTACGATCTCATCCGGATCAAGCTGGATAACTTCGTGTCTAAATAATTCGGATATCTCCTTTATATTGGCAGCGCCGATACCAGCGTTTATCACTTCGTATCTTTTGGCGCCAGAAGAGTTCAGATCTTTCTCCAGGAACTCCGGGTAAGTCTCCCCGTCCTTCGAGGACGTCCCAAAAGTAGTGGATCCACCCAGCGCCACTATCCTGAAAACTCCTTTTTCTTTTTTTGCGTTAAAGGGCTTCCCCCTGAAACCATACTGATTTATGGAAAATTCATCCGTTTTATATTTCGGGTTATATTTTCTGTAACCTTTATAAAATACGGAAGGCACTTCTATAAATTCAACTTTCCCCCGTTTATTCTCCGCTTCCCGCACCGAGCCTTTCTCCAGCCCCTTCTCCAGCATGTTGTAATAATCTTTAGGCATATTCACAAACCCGAAAAACAGCCAATAAGTGGAGCCAAACCTGAAGAAATATCTGACACGCTGTATGACCTCCAGAGATCCGAAAAACAGCGTAACGATCAGGACAGTGAATAATATCGTTTTTAATGTGCTAAAATTCTTATCTTTTATTGCCATCTATTTTATGTAAGGACACCTTTTAAAAATGATGTATCTGCTCGGCGCCGAGCCCTCCGGCAAGAATTACAGCTTTCATACGGCCTCCGTTTTATTATATGACATATTTATCCGGTTCATACCTGGACAGATTCCGCGAAATGAACTTTATAGTCTCTTCCAATCCTTCTCTTAAGGAATATTCCGGAGACCAGCCAAGCAGTTTTTTAGCTTTCCTGTTATCCGCGTTTAATCTCATGACTTCGCTTTTGGCGGGGCGCTTGCGCTCTTCCTTCACCGCGACCTTAAGCTTCTTGTGTAAAAGAGAGCCTATTATCTCGATCGATTCTCCTATCGAATAATCCCTGCCAGTCCCGAGGTTGATAGCCTCCCCGATGCCTTTTTTAGATTCGGCGGCTTTTATAAAACCATTGACCGTATCCTTCACATAAGTAAAATCCCTTCTCGGCGTTACCGAGCCTATCGCGATCACATCCTGCTTTAATGCCTGACATATGATCGTCGGAAGGACCGCGCGCTCCGATTGCCGCGGACCGAAGGTGTTGAACGGCCGCACCACCACTACCGGCAGATTGAACGAATTATAAAAGCTTAAAGCCAGCGAATCCGCCGCTATCTTCGAAGCCGAATACGGCGATTGCGGCTGCAGCGGATGTTTCTCATCGATGGGCACATATCTGGCCGTGCCGTACACCTCGCTCGTCGATGTCTGTATGAAGCGCTCGACATTGCCCGTTTCCCGCGCGGCGGTAAGCATATTCAGCGTGCCTATAGTATTGACGTCCACGACTTCTCTGGGATGGGTGTAAGAATAAGGAATGCTCACTATCGCCGCCAGATTGAATATTATTTCAGCCCCTTTAATGACATCTTTTACGCACACGAGATCCGCTATATTACCGTGAACTATATCGAGTTTTGCCAACACTCCTCTTTCCAGATATACCAGGTCCTCTTTGTTTTTATTCAAAGTATACGGAACGAGTATTTTGACCCTCGCGCCTCTTTTGACCAGCTCTTCCACCAAGTGACTACCTATAAAACCGCTTCCTCCCGTAACCAATACCTTCCTGCCTTTTAGCATATTATCCTCACCATAAATTTAGTTTTTGAAAAATGACCTTGAAGAACTCTTTTGTAGCCGGAGAATTGTAAAATAGCCAGATATTCAAACAAAGCCATGCGCCTATAGAAAAAACGTAAACGGCTTTCCTTCTGGCTATGTCGTATAATCTTACCATAGAATACGACGCTATTATAATCATAAATTGCTCGACAGTATATCTGTTTCTCGGAAGCCCCATGAAGACCAAGCTCGTAACATATGTATAAAATATAGGCAATAACAGGAATAGGATGGCCCTCCTGTCCTTGAATATCAGGATCCATACCATGCCTATAAGGAAAAACGGCAATATAATGGCGGTGGAAAAATTATATACGCCGTTCAGGCCCAGTATCTCCCAGTCGAATATGCTCCAGAAATATATGTTCTTAAGTGCCACGCACTTAAGCGCCTTCACCGGGTCTTGCGCTATATCCTTAATAGCGGCCTGCATGAACAGCCTGTTCTGCTCAACCTCGGAAGCGTTTTCCATTATCCGGACGCTGACGGCATCAGGCTGGGCGACGCCAAGGACCTTGCCGT
>JAKLDX010000058.1 GCA_022703295.1 Candidatus Omnitrophota bacterium | reverse complement strand
GTCCACCTTTTGGAATGTCTCCGTTACAGGTATGCGATGATTACGCGCTAGCGCATCCATTCCTTTCACGCCTGCAATCGCCAGCGTGCCGCCATATAAACCATCTACGAATCCCATCGCCCGCGCCATCGGCGAAGAAGCGCTTGCATTGACGCTTTCATAGAAATTACTGACAATATACATCTCGACCAGTTCATGCCTGAAGGCGGAATCCGACATCAACATAAATTCATCCGGCGTAATCCTGTTGCAGCATAAATTAATAAATAACGTCGCTTTCTTCTGAGACGGGTTGTATTTACCTACTAGCGGAGAAGCTAAAAACTGGCTTCGCAATGGGCCTTGCGCGACCTCTTCCTCATGCATAATTACGCGTATATCGTCAAAACGGATATCCGCCCCAAATGCAGCCGATACCGCAGCTTCAGCATCAGGTATCCGGCGCAACATCTCTTTTACATGAGCCGCCGTGTATCCATTCGGCCTGTCGCGATCTACTCTCGCCAGAAGGGCATTTAACGCTTCGGGCTCTATCCAGCCAGGTTTCGCATTTTTATCTGCCGCATCCCCCGCCGGGAATGCCTTGAGCGCTTCGCCTGCTGACGGCGCGGCCTTGGCGGAGCGATCTATCTTCTTCAATACAGCGTCTGCTTTCTGCAACATCTCCTGTAAACCGGGTATGGGCTCCATAATCTTCATACCGTGCTTTTCCAGCATATACCGCCCGTGCCTGTTCCTGTAAAAACTTAGCCACACCCCGCTTGGCGGTGAATCGCCTTTAGATGAATAGAGTGCGTCCGCGATCACATAAAGTACCCTGCGCGGCAACGGCCATTTTTGCCGGGCAGCTCTATGATATTCGTCTATGTCATTGATGACGCCCTGTGCCATCATCAATAAAAGCGTTGCCGGGCTTTTCTTTATATCCGGAGCGGCAGAATGCATCAACATCTTTATCGAATACATCTGACTTCCGTCTATCCTGTATTCCAGCGACAGCCTCTCTGTAAAACTGGCGTTTAATCTAATGCTGGCGGGCCTACCATCAACGGGAAAGCGTATATCGTCCGTAAAAAGTACCAGCCTCGAAGACAATGCCTCATCATTGTCATTGAAAACGGCCTTACGCAAAGCCGGCAGATATGGCACGCCGGTAACGCATTTTCTGGCTATTTCCCGTACGCTATGCCTCCCCAATTCCACAACAACGTCTTCCTGTTTCCTGCGGTCAACTATAAGCTTATCCGGAAGATGCGCCCCTGCTTCTTTCCGTTCCAGTGTAAGCGCGGCGATCCTGTCCGCGCCATGACGGGTAAACGGTTCGACGCGCACGCTCATCCTCCTGGGGTCGCTCTTCTCCGGCTCCAGTCCAGCCACAGCCCACCGGTCACTGTTAGCGCTTAAGATGTCACCGTAATAATAAATCAGGCGCGCGGTACCCAAAGCGGATTTCATCATTCCCACCATGAGATCACCGTTAAGTTTAATATTGCCATTACCGGTAACGGACGGTATACGCACGGGAATCGGGGCATCGTCCCTGCGGGTGAAGTAAAGCAGGCGTTCGCCGGCCAATCCCGCTTTGTTCAGGCGCTCATCCATCAACAATGACGCGGATGTCGTATCGCGGCGGAGAACGAAATGATCCGGCAGGACATGGTATTTGCCGTCCTTCTTTTCTATGTGGGCAAAGATAATCTGGCCGTATTTGTCCGTCAGGGGAACCCAGAGGCCAGCCGTACCGACCATGGAGAATTGGGTCCTTCCGTTCCTATAGTTATTATAAAATTCAAACAATTCTGCGTCCCAGTAAGGCACCTGAAGAGCAGTCTTTGCCTGCATAGCAGCGCCTTCCGCTATCTGGAAAATCGACTCGCCTGCCTGTGCGCTCAAAGCGCTCGGAGCCGGCGTCTTTTCGATCTCGTCTATAGCCTCTGCCGTCAAGCCGGCGATTTCCATGACCGCAGTCGCGTATATCTTGAACTGCTTCCAATTTTCCGCACCGTTTGGATGGGCCACGAACATTCTGTGAGCAAAACATAAAAAGGCTACTTTCTCATCAACGGCAGATGCCTCGGTCCCCATACTTTCCATCCCGAGCGTCTCTTTATACGGATCGCTTTTTGCCATATAGCCCAATACTTTCAGTGAGTCATAGGCATTTTCGAAGGGCCCGCGGATCTTTGACACTATCTCCTTTACTCTTTCCGGCGCCAAAGCTGTCGGATCCGCATCCGCCAATTGGCTCTCCCCCGAGGAAAGTGTCAGGGCATTGCCGATACTATGCTGATCCAGCAGATCATCAAACCTGACCAGCATCGGCTTGGGACTATCCGGATATTTGACAAAAATGTTTATGCCGTTACCTATCCCCGCGATCTTACCGAGCAACGCTTCCAGTAAATTAACGCACATCTGGACCTTTTTAAACGGCGTAGCGTCATCGTAACTGACCGATAGAGGCACTTCGATGGACGCTTTTTTAAGAATTTCCTCGAAGCGTCCGCTTTCAGGCCTTACCGCGCTAACCTCTCCCCCCGCCGGATAGTTCTTACGGTATTCGATTGCTGATCGCGGATTTTTCTTTAACTGAAAAAAGAAAAATCCGTTACGCTCGTCAGGAAATACCGAAAATCCCTGTTTTATCGTGAACCCATTCGCCGTGAAGACCCGATGGATCTCTTCCACCGAACGGTAAGGCGCAATATGGCCTCCGGCGATATCTAAAACAGGCCTGTATTGCCGCTCAAGGCTATCGCATTGCCGCCTGATCCTTGAAACTTCAGCTCTTAACTTATAGATTTCCTGTTCGATCTTCCGGTTATCGCGGGTTTCTTTAACAGCCGCCAGTTCTTGGATGAACTTCGAGTGGCGCTGCTTCTCTTTATCAAGCACCCCTTCCCATAAAGGCCGAAAATTAAAATCTGCCGCGGCAACTTTTCCGAATTCGGTATCAATCTCTTCCAGGACAGCTGATACCCGTCTATCGATCTCTTCTAACGATATCTCGCCTGCAAGAAAACGAATGCCCAGCCGGCGGTCCAGAAGCGCTGCCCACCACTTAATCAGGTTCATTTTTGTCTCATTGATCAGTGGCGAAAAGGGATGCTGCATGATAAAAACAAAATCGGCGTCATCACCGGCCATATCCTTGAGCTTGGCCAAAACCACCGGCATATCCATATATTCCAGCGCGCGGATACCAACGATGACATCCGCCTTTTTAGATAATTGTTGCGGGCCAAGATCTTCGACTTTAGACGCAATGTATTGTATGCCCGACTTTTCTTTTAAAACCTCCAAAGGCAGTTTCACGCGGTCAACAACCGCTACGTCAAAATCCTCACTTGGACGCAAACCCTGTCTTAACTCCATGGCGTGTCGCAGGTCCGCGTCCCCTATTTCAAGCACCTGAACACGCTTGCCGGGCTTTTTCTTGCCTTTGATCAGATCGACCAGCCATGGATAGGTCATTTTCCAGATCTTGTCATTTTCCTTGCGGTCCGGGTTTATTTTGTAATACGCTTGCCATGGGTCTTCAGTGCTAATGCTTCCCGCGTCTGCGGGGAATAATTTTTCGTACCTGGCCTGCAGCTCTTCAAAAAAAACATTAGCCCGATCACAATAGTAAGCGGCTATATCCAATAATATCTGCGCTTCCGGAGCGATAACGTATATCTCATCTTTCAGGTCATAGATCAATCGCAGATGATCTTCTCTCTTGGCGAGCATAGCTTTGATAATGCCCCTCGCCGCATCAGCATCACCGGGACTCATAGGCCGCATGTCCGGCAAATTTTGGTATTTACTGTAACCCAGGGCCTTCCCGTCTGCCTGGAATTGCGCGATAAGATGCCTTATCCTGTTATCGATCTCCTGCTTCTGTTCATCATTAAGTCTCTGGGCATCCGGACCCACCTCGACCTTACCCGATAGCCACGTCAGGTCCTGTATAGGAACATCCTTAAAATAAGTAGCTATGGCAAACAGCAGGAATTCGAGAGAGTCCTCTGACGAACCCGGAGCAAGACGCTCCAGCGCAGATGCAAAGGTACCTTTTTTGGTATGAGTACTCAATTGCTCCAATACCGCGCGCATTTGTTCGCTATACTTTTCTCTTCTGAAATAGTTAACCCAGGCCGCCTCTACACTGCGGGCATGATCAGCCACAACCGGTATACTGGCGGGAATGGTTTTGACGCGGGGCCTCTTAGCTTGCGGCTTATTAAATACGATCAGAGTTTCTGCGCCTAAAACAATAAACTCCTCTTCGATGCCCAACTCTATGATCAACCAGGGATGGGAATTCAGGATGTCGATAAACTTAGCTAACGGGATTTTTGCCTCGCGGGCAAATTCCTGCAACGTCATGCTGTGCAGGCGTGATTTTTTAATGCGTGAATGCGTATCCGATATGTCCGATAATAACGCTGCTTCGTCAGTGATCTTGCCTAGGATCGGTCCTGCGGAGTGCGCCCCCGCCGGGAAGCTCTTGCGGTCTTCGGATACTGAAGGCATTTCAATCGACTTTCTTACGATGCCGCGCTCAACTTTTACCTGATTAACCGGATCACTGTTTTTGACTGCCGCAATCATTATGTATGGCCGTGGCAACTGCTTATTTCCTTCTATCGTTACGTTGCCAAGTTGCGGCCTTTCGAAAAACTCATAATTAAAAGTGCACAAATAAGGCACAATAAAACCAATTCTCCCCAGATTTTCTATAAAATCTTTTTCGGAGTAATAGCACCCCTTCTCTTTCATCTCCCTCTTTATCCGCTCCTCGGTAATAGCCCTTCTTCGCACATTAACAAAAAATGTCATCTTGTCCAATGCAGTGACCAGGATCTGTTTTGGAATAGTAAGCTTCTGTGAGTCGGACGGAAATGGCGGTATACGCACAGGCTCGTATCGCGTGGCTACCTTATTGTAAGCATCCTTATATTCCGGCGACATTGTCAAAGTTACGGGATCTTCCGCATCAGGGAGGATATGAAGATCTGTTATTATTATTTCGCCTTTATCTTTTAATAAAACATACGAAGCTTCGAGTAGCTTTATTAACTCGGCCAAGCCTTTTGCCTCATCTATCGGTGCATCTGGAGTGGGCCTTCCGCCAAAAGAATATATTTCATGTAAAAGGAAACTTGAATCTATGAAATCCACCTTACCTATCAGGTTGCGGAACTCAGCATCGCGCTGATCAAATTTCAGTAGGTCTTTGGTCAATAGATCTGCTCTAGGAAACAATCTTCTCGCCTGCACAAGATATTCATCGGAATAATCTATACCGATAAGCTCAACCTTCAGCCCGATAACTTCGGCATATTTCACTACCTGGTAGATACGCGCTCCGTCGCTTATTCCGTAACAAAGCAATGTTACTTTAGGCGGACCATTGTTCCTTATAGCGTAGTCCTTCATCCGTTTCGCGAATATCGCAGCATTCTCCTTAATCAGGTACGGAGGCTTGTCGCCCGGATATGCCGGGCATATAGCGAAAACTTCCGATATAATACTTATTTTCTCATCGTCACTGAATAAGTTCTTATTTGAGCCAAGGACCTTAACGATAGTTTCCAGGGCTTCGAGCGTATCAATCTGTTTTGCTGTAGCGATTAATCCCGATCGAATCCGCGCTTTATCCGTTCCAGCTATAATATTGCTGCTTGCTAAATCTTTCGTCTCACCGCTATCCCCCGCCGGGAAGCTCTTGCGGTCTTCGCCTGTTTCTTCAGATGACGCCGGCGGCGCAGCTGCATATTTTGCTATAAGGCCGTCGACAAATGGAAGGATACGTTCATTATATATATTTTCTACCTCTATATAATCATTCAAGGCAAATGGCTCTCCCAGGCTGTCTATATACGCAACCAGTTCCCCCTGCTCCTCCAGCGAGATAGCCGGCCTGTACCCTGCCATTAAATACGCCAGGAGCGGAATAAAATGCCTGATTTCATTCATTATAAAAAATCCTGACAAAGGATTATATTTGCCTGCGCCCACGTACATTGCCGCATCCATATATTCAAGGAATTTCAACGGGGCCTTAGCATCATCTTTATCGACAAGGAAATTTTCAATATTCCAATCATGCACAACAATGAGCCGTTTATGAAACTCATATGCTATCTTCAACAGTTCTTTCAGGAGAACAAGGCCCTGCTCAGGTTCTATCTGCAGCATCTGTTCAAGCGGCTGCCCTTTTACAAATGGCACTTCAATAAAGGTTACTGTGTTCGAGGTCTCTGTGTCGTCATATTCGAGTTTCAGTTCTCCCATCCTGCGTATCGGCACCAGGGCCGGCAATGCCTCGCCGTCTCTTGTCAGAACATGCCACACCGTACGCGCCCGTTCCAGGTATGAATTTTGAGCTACTTCCCGCGGTATGCGGATGACTTTGCCGTAGGGATTTTCAGCATCCCTTACCTTAATATGGTATACATAATTCATATCGCCTTTTTGCTGATCCGACACTACCATAGATCCGTCTTCTCTTAATTCAGGCGGAATCGAAAGTATCTTAATATCACCCGGATTGCATCCATACAGCTTTGCGATTGCCTTTATATGTGCGTCGATAAGTTGCGCCTGTGGAATGTACTTGTTTTTATTTGCATCCGGCAGATCCCCATCCCCCGTAGGGAAGCTCTTGCGGTCTTCGGCTGCGGACGTCGATAAATCGGCTCTCTGGCCAAAAATCAAACCTGAGAGCGCTCTGCGGTCAACGGAGGTTGCCGGACGCGTCACAGGAAAAGCAGGGTCAATGCTGCCGGATGTCTGGTGAAGAATACCGCTTATAACCGCCTCTTCCTCCATATTGTCTGCGGCCATATATTCTATTTCCCGGCCCGTTACAGTATCGAAGGTAAGCTTCCATCCGCTTTCGAGTGGCTCTCCCATCGGTTCTTCACGCGTAATTCTCTTGCCGGTAAT